>JAFGBG010000246.1 GCA_016933295.1 Sedimentisphaerales bacterium
CGCCTCGTCTATCACATAAATCCCATAACTATCGCAAAGGTCATACCAGCGAGGATGGTTTGGATAGTGCGACGTACGTACGGCATTGATATTGAAACGCTTCATCAGGGTAATATCCTCAACCATTCGCTCGAATGGAACCGCCCGACCACGGTCGGGATCGTGCTCGTGACGATTCGTCCCATACAAACGAACGGCTCGTCCGTTAACCAGAAATCTGCCGTCCTTAATCTCAATCTCCCGGAAACCAACGCGGCAGCTGAGCGCTTCAATTACTTTCCCGCCGTTATCGTTCAACGTCAATACGAGCGTATAGAGAGAAGGTGTCTCGGCGGTCCACTTCTTTGGATTGCTTACAGTCGCACGCAGCCATTCGAAACGTGCCGGACCTCGCTGAGGCGTACGCTCGTTGAGTATATTGTCGCGATAATTCGAATTGAGTATCGATTCGGCATCGGCGGCCAACGGTTCAGAAAAAACCGGCTGGCCCGCAGGGTCGTAAAGCTGCGCTCGTACGCTCCAGCCGGAAATATCTCGGTTTCCGTAGCTCACCAGCTCCGGTTTTATTAACAGCTCGGCGTCACGATAATCGGCATCCAGGTCCGTACGTACGGCAAAATCGCAAATACGTACATCCGCAGTTGTATAGAGAAATACATCACGGTATATCCCGCTGAAACGCCACATGTCCTGGTCTTCCAGATAGCTGCCGTCCGACCATCGGTAAACCTCGACGGCCAGTACATTTTCCCCATCCCGCAGATATTCAGTGATATCGAATTCCGCCGGAGTCATACTGCCCTGGCTGTACCCGACCTGCCTGCCGTTGAGCCAGACGTAGAAAGCACTTTTTACACCGGCAAAATGCAGAAATACCCTCCGGCCAGCCCAGTCTTGTGGAATACTGAACGTCCGCCGATACGACCCGACCGGATTGCGCATTTTATAGGCAGTCCAATTACGCGGTGGCTCGCCAGTGACACGCGGAGGATCGACTCTGAAAGGATATTGCGAACTGGTATAGATAGGAATACCATAGCCGTGCATCTGCCAGTTCGAGGGAACTGGGATAGTATCCCATTGACTGATATCATAGGATTCTTTGTAGAAATCCGCCGGTCGCTCCTGGGGATTGGCCGACCAATGAAATTGCCACGGGCCGTTGAACGAGAGCATGAACGGCGATTCTTCGCGAGATTTCTTCAAAGCAGACTCGACATCGGGAAACGGCATTAGCGTAGCGTGTGCCGGCTGACGATTGCGCGAGATTACCTGCTCGTTCTCCCAGTCCGGCGGTGCTACAAAATTCGCCGCAGGTGATACACTTGCTGCCAAAATCACGAGAAGATTTACAACCAAGATGTGCCTTAAATGATTTGCCATGTGCTCACTCCATATATATCCGAGGAGTAATTTGTCAGTATTATTACAAACAGTGGCTCTATTGTACATATCAATGCGGCAAAGTCAATTATCCGGCGTGCCCCCCACAAACATGATGATACGGCGGAAAATCTCAAAGCCGTCCGACAACAGTGGAATGTATGGTGGCAAAAAAATAAAGAAAATCTGAAAAACGATAAGAAAGAAAAAAGCATATGACCTTATGGATGTCCAAAATGCGGCTAAATAATAAAATGATGAAATGGACGATAAGCTGCCGGGTAAAGCGGCAATCCCCCATCGAACCGAGATTCATAGAACAAATTTTCAGCAATCCGCAGTCATTTTCAGTATAAACGAATCTGCCTGCGGATTTTTGCCGGATTACTACTGGTTATTATCCTCAAGCAATTTCCGCAGGTACTCGTTTTCCCGGCGTGTCGCTTCAAGATCGAAGACCTGGTATTTAATACATACCCGTAGGTAGTCCAGCGACTCCTGCAGGCTGTTTATGCTTTTTTCAAGCTTCTTTCGATTAGCCTGTGCCTGCTGGGCAAGTTGTGCCAGCTTTCTGTGTTGTGGATCGGATACATCTCCGAATTCTTTGACCAGTTCGTTAAGTTTGTCTTCCAGGTTTGCCTCGTCCATTAAATCACTCTCCTCACGTTAGCATCTTCTATTAGCCCTTAATAAGTGTGGAAATTCCCCCTGTACCACATGTATATAATTAGCAAAAGCTATACCTGAAACTTAAAAAAGCCGATTACGGCAAAATTTCGCGGATTACCCCCAAAAAAAGCCAAAAAATAGAGTCTGTTTTTCCGCTCCTGAGTTCTGTTATAACTGTTCGGAGACCAACTATTATACCGATTGAGACTCCATGTTGAAAAGTGTCAACATACGTCACTAAGCGGCGGTTTTTGGCTTTTTATAACGGCTGAATTTTAACACAGTTAAAGATTTGTTGATATTTATCAACACTGCCGTTGATTTTCAATACTCAATGAGGGCTAAATGCCACGAATCCATGTAAAGCAAAGTTTGTTACCTGGCCTTGAGCGTTTGGTAGCCGTAATGGGCAATCAGATGATCGAGTATTACCATCGCCGTATAATTCTCGGCGACCGGCCATATCCGCGCCACAATCGTCGGGTCACGACGGGTAATTGCCGCAAGCTGCTTGTTTTCGAGGGTATATTTGTCAATTGTATGTTGAGCTTTATCAATTGTCGGCGTAGGCTTGACCGCCAACCTGACAACTATGGGCTGGCCCGTAGAAAGGCCGCCAGTAATTCCGCCGGCGTTATTCGAGTCGAATACAACTTTGCCGTTCTCGGAACGCATCTGGTCGTTATTTTCAAAGCCGGTCATGTCCTTAACACCAAATCCGGCACCGACTTCGACACCTTTTACGGCACCGATACCGAGCATTCTGCCCAATTCGCCGTCGAGTTTATAGAAAACCGGCTCACCAAGCCCCGTCGGGACGCCTGTAACGACGACTTCGACTACTCCGCCGACCGAATCGCCCGTAGCCGATATCTTATTGCAAGCATCGACCATGGCCTGCGCAGCATCGATATCGGGGCAATTAACAATCGAGTGCACACCGTATTTCTGCCGGATTTCATCAGAATCGATTTTCGGAGCTTTATCCCTGATTGCATCGATTTCCTGCTCGATTTCGGCAAGAACCGCCGTTTTTTGCAGAAACCTCATATCCATATTTATGCGCCCGCTAATATAGACTTGCTGATAAAACGGGTCCATATCCCAGCGCATCTGCTTGTATTTTTCGGTATATTCAAAAGCTTTTTCCGCCTCGACTTCCGGACATCGCACTCCGGCAATTTCTTTGACGTAGGAAAATACCTTAATGCCGCACTTTTTCAGGACTTTTTTGGCTACATAACCGGCAGCTACAATCGTCGAGGTATAACGCCCACTGAATATGCCGGCGCCGATTGCGTCATCGTCCTGGCCGTACTTCATGAACGAGGCATAAGAGGCGTGCCCGGGCCGCGGCGTGCGGTTGGTGTCCTGATATTGCTTAATATGAATGAAATGCCGGTCGAGATTAGGAATCAAAATCGCCAGAGGTGTGCCGTTGGTATGGTTTTTATTACCGGCGTTTTCAATCGTATCGGCGGAATTCAGGCCGGAATAAATAATCGGCAAATCCGGCTCCTTGCGGGGGCTGGAAAGCTCATCGGCTCCTGGCTTGCGAAGCAACAAATCGCCGTATATTTCCTGTTCGGTCAATAAAAGTCCCGGCGGAACGCCCTGCAATACAGAGGTAAGGCCCTCCTGGTAAGAGCCGCCGGCAACTGTAACCTGAAAACAACGTCCAATATGACAACCTAACATTCTTGAGCCCTTTCATTAAAAAACATAAATGAACGGCCC
>JAFGBG010000247.1 GCA_016933295.1 Sedimentisphaerales bacterium
ATTTATGTTTCGGGATAATAAATAAAAAAACCACAATAAAACCAAACGAGCGATTGTAACAAAACACTCAAAAAAGGTAAAATGTTTTCCCGGATGATAATGATATAAATCGAACAGACTACATTAATGAAAATAAAGAGACTTCATAACTGGAATTTATCTTACAAAGAAGCGGTTGAGCTGCAAAGGCGCCTTGCCGGGCAGGTACGGCATACAAAGCTCGAAAAGCGGCCTAAAATAGTCGCCGGGCTGGATTGCGCTTTCAGCAAAGACGGCAAGAAAATTATCGCCGCGGTGGTCGTACTTCGTCTGCCGGAACTTGAGGTTATAGAAACAGCGAATGCAGCCGAGAATGTAAAATTCCCCTACATTCCCGGCCTTCTTTCATTTCGTGAAGCCCCGGTGTGTATTTCTGCTGTGGAAAAGATCAAGAATTTGCCGGATTTATTTATCATCGACGGCCAGGGCATCGCACATCCCCGCCGATTAGGCCTGGCGGCACATTTGGGTTTGTTTTTCGATATGCCGACTATCGGATGTGCCAAAAGCAGGTTGACCGGCAGTTTCGAAGAGCCGCAATCGGAAAAAGGGGCATATACATGGCTCGAAGACGGCGAAGAAATTATCGGTGCAGTCGTCAGAACACGAACGAATGTCAAGCCTGTGTTTATCTCGGTCGGCCATCAATGCCGGCTCGATAGCGCGATAAACATTACTTTCGAGTGTACGACCAGATACCGTCTGCCGGAACCGACACGCCTGGCACATCAATTCGTCAGTAAATTAAAACTGAATATCTAACGATATCCGGCCCGGATTTTTGCCTCAATTTATTCGGAGACAACCATCGCCGATTTTATAACTACAGATTCGACCGGAACATCTTTCATGCCCATCTTCGTAGTCGTCTTCACCGATGCTATGGCATCGACAACATCCATACCTTCGACCGTCTTTCCGAACACGGCATATCCGGGATTAACGTTCGGTACATAATTAAGAAAGTCATTGTTTTTATGATTTATGAAAAACTGGGCGGTCGCACTGTCGGGATCATCTGTTCGCGCCATTGCGATTGTGCCCCGGTCATTTTTTAAGCCGTTCGAGGCTTCATTTTTAATTGGAGCGAGGGTATCTTTTCGCATCATGTTTTCCGAGAAACCGCCGCCCTGTATCATAAAGTCTTTTATGACTCTATGAAATACGGTTCCGTTATAATGACCGGACTCGACATATTCGAGAAAATTTTTCACCGTGACAGGAGCGGCCTCTTCATTCAACTCAATAACGATATTTCCCATACTTGTTTCCAGCTTTACTAACTTTTTTTCTGCTTCCACTATGTTTCCTTCCAATTGTGTTTCCTGTTGTTCTATGGGCACCATCTCCTGCTCTGTTCGAGCCTGTTCCTGCTCCACCGGCTCATCTTTCCCGTCTTTATCGCAACCGCAAACCAATAAAGCAGCCGTCAACAATCCGCAAAGCCAGAATTTTCTGTTCATGATAAGCACCTTTCAAAACCGATTTTTTTATCAATATGTGGCCCAAATCTGAAATATTTTATAAAACCACTCACTAAACATTCCCAACTATATTTTCGCTCCACCTGTTTTCTTCCACAGAAGCAAGAATCATTTCCGCACATTGCAGTGCGGCAAGACCTTCCTCGGCACTAACTTCCGGCATAAACTCGCGATCCACAACTGCCCGCAGAAAAGCCTCCTGCTGCAAACGCACCGGCTCTTTATCGTCAATTTGAAGCTGTTCTATGCACAAAAGGTCCGGCCAGTTCACGCTTGTCATATCAAAGTCACCCGAAGCTTTTTGCTCGTTTATCCACTTGACCACGTTAATATTCGGGTCGGCCTTGATTATTATTCCCGTCTTCTTGAGATAATCCACACTCAAATAAGCCTGACGGCTGAAGACTCTCACACGTCGTTCGGTTTTCAAAGCCAGCCTCGAAGCGGTGATATTGGCAATGCAGCCGTTTTCAAAAACAATCCTCGCATTACAGATATCTTCCCTGTCCCCAATGACATTTACACCCGCGGCGTCCACTTTTTTAACTTTGCTCGCGGCAAGAGAAAGAATAATATCTATATCGTGTATCATCACATCGAGCACAACCCCGACATCGGTCGAGCGAAACGGGTACGGGCTGATGCGGTCCGCCTCGATAAATTTCGGCTCGATATCCAGCCGCTTCATCGCCTGGGCAACGGGATTGCACCTCTCGGAATGTCCCACCGCAACAACGCTGTTTGTCTTTTTGGCCAGTTCAACGATTTTGCCGCCATCATCGACATTTGCCGCAAGCGGCTTTTCAATCAACACAGCGACATTATTTTCTATAAAGAGCCCGGCCAATTCAAGATGTGTTACCGTAGGAGTAGCTATTGTAACGGCATCGACCCTGTCAACAATATCCGCACAATCGGAATAAGCCCGGCAGTTATATTTTTCGGCCAGAGTTTTTGCTTTCTCGATATTGACATCAATTACAGCGACAAGCTCGCTTTGCGGCAACTGGGAATAAACCTTCGCGTGTATCGACCCCATTTTGCCGGCGCCGATTACGGCGGTTCTTACTTTTGTTTCCTGCATTTTATTTCCTTAACTAACTCCATCACCCCCATCATCGAATTTTTGCCGCTGATGATTTAGTATTTAGTGCCTGCGGCTTTTCTCAAGGTATCTGCCGAATCGATGCTCACTGCTTTTGGTTATAACATCAATCATAGCACGAACATTTTCATCGAGTCCGTCTTCGGCGGCCAGAGCTTTCGCGTTTTCGAGCAAGACGTTTCCCTGTCGATACAGCTTCTTGTATGCCCGGCAGATATTCTCCTTTTCCTGCTCACTCATACCGGCCCGATTCAAACCCCGTTCGTTCACGCCCCTTACCTTTTGCGGATAATGCCCGCTGATAATAAGGAACGGCGGAATATCACGGTTAATCCCCGCCAGCCCGGCCACATAGCACCATTTTCCGATAGTAACAAACTGATGCGACGCCGCAAGGCCGCTCAGCCAGGCGCCCGTCTCAATCTTGCAGTGCCCGCCGATCTGAACGTAGTTGCTCATAACAATCTTATCTTCAAGCGCGCAATCATGCCCGATATGCACGCCGACCATTAAAAAGTTTTCATTGCCGATGCGAGTCGATTCCCCCGGGTAAATACTCGGATGAATCGTTACCTGCTCGTGAAAAATGTTTCCATCGCCAATGACAAGACTCCCAATGGGCGTGTTGGGATCCAGACGAAGCAACTGGGGACGACTGCCAATCACACAATTGGCAAAAAACTGATTGTTTGCCCCGATTTTGACATTCTTATCGATTACGACATTAGCCCCGAGCCTGGAACCTGCGCCGATGGAGACATCACTTTCTATAACACAGTTCGGACCAACAACAACATCATCACTTATTTCGGCTTCCCGACTCACTACCGCACTTGGATGTATCTGACTCATAATCTGCCCACAATCCTTCTATACCGTCTCATCATCAACGAGCATAAACCTTATATCCGCTTCGGCGGCGATAGCATCGCCAACCATCGCCTTACAACGGCACTGTGCCGTTCTCTTTCTCAATCTTATCGTCTCGGCGGTAAGTATAAGCTGGTCGCCGGGAACTACTCTTTTTCGCAACTTCACGTTATCCATGCTCAAAAGCATCGCCAGTTTGCCGGTATGCTCGAGTTTCTGAGCAAACAACAATCCGGACAACTGTGCCATAGCCTCAACAATCAATACACCCGGCATAATAGGCGTGCCCGGGAAATGTCCCTGGAAGAACTGCTCGTTGAAACTGACGTTCTTAATTCCTTTTATACGAACATCTCCTTCGATTTCTATAACTTTATCCACCAATAAAAACGGATACCTGTGCGGCAGAATCTTTGCAATCTGACGAATATCCAAAAGCGCATCGGTGCCGAACTTCTGGATTCGTTCCTGCTGTTGCGCCGCTTCGTATAATTTCCGCGCAAGCAGCTGGTTCAGGGAGTGTCCGCTTTTATAGGCTACAATCCTGCCTTTTACAGGGCAACCAACCAATGTAAGGTCTCCGATTAAATCGACGATTTTGTGCCTGACACATTCATTTGGAAACCTGTAAGTATTTTTAATCGGTCCGTCCGAATTAATAACCAAAAGATCCCGCGGGCCTATATGCGTTCCCATTCCCCTCGCATGAAACTGTAAAGCCTCGGATTCGAGCAGGAACGTGCGGGCGGGCGCCAAATGCTTCTCAAAATTTTCCGGGGACAGTTTGCAACTGAAAATCTGCCTGCCTATTCCCGTATGTCCGCCGTAATCGAGGTCATAGGTGAGATTCAATCCGTCGTCGGCGTACGGCAGTGCATAAATACAGGCATCACCGACGGCGATATTAATAGGTTTATCGATTACAAATTCCCTCCTTGCGGCATTTTGCTCGACGATACCGGCACGTTTTAGAACCTTCAGATACTCGGCACTGCTGCAATCCGGGGCAGGCAGCTCCGGACCTTCAATCTCTATAATAATATTATTTATCTCAAGAGCGCTCACTGCCGCTAAGCAATGCTCTACGGTTTCAATGCTTACGGAACCTTTTTTAATCGTCGTGCGACGGCTTCGTTCGGCAAGATTCGACGCAACAGCACTGATACGCACCGGCTCCGGGACATCGGTCCGGACGAAAGTGATCCCGGAATCTACAGGAGCCGGGCGGAAGACTATTTTCGCTTCCTTGCCTCCAAACAAACCGCGACCACGAATCTTACCTTCACGCTTTATGGTCTTTTGCAGCTTCAAGTTCTTCTAACCTCTTATTCAATTCCTTCAACTGCCCGGTCATTTTCGGCAAATGCCTCACCAAGCTTATACTCCTCAATGCTTCCGTTAGTTCAAGTGCCGGCGTTCCCATTATTTTCTGTCCGGCCGGAATATTTTTCGTCACACCGGTCTGACCGCCGATCATAACTGCGTTTCCTACCTTAATATTATCCGTCAGGCCGACCTGTCCGCCCATGACAACATCGTCACCAACTGTGCAACTGCCGGAAATGCCGGTTTGTCCCGCGATCAGACAGCACCTGCCAATTACTACATTATGCGCAATCTGGACGAGATTATCTATCTTCGTCCCTGCACCAATTATAGTATTGCCGAATTTCGCCCTGTCAACACAACAATTTGCGCCGATTTCCACAAAATCCTCGATAATTACACCACCGTTATGCGGGATAAGCCTGTGGACGCCATTAATGTAAGAATATCCAAAACCGATCGCGCCTATTACGGTATTTGCCTGAACGATGACATTATTACCCAAAAAACAGTTATGATAAACAACAACATTACTATCCAGGCGGCAGTTTTTGCCGATTCTGGAATTTTGACCTATTTTACAGCCGCCGCCGATAACACTGTTTTGACCTATCTCAACTCCGTCGTCTATAATTGCGTAGGCTCCAATGGAAACTGCATCACCTATCTTAACATCCCGCCCGACTTTTGCCGTTGTATCAATCCCCACGGAAGGAGCCTTTAATTCCGGAGCAAAAAGATTCAAAACTTCAATTAAAGCTTCGTTCACATCACCCACAACCAATTGCGGCATAGGCAAATCTTCCAGAGGTCTGGAGACGATGACTGCACCGGCGCGGGAGCAGTTTAAAGTCTTTCTGTGTTTCTCGTTTGAAACAAACGTAATATCATTCTCGCCGGTCGCATCAATCGGCCCAATGGATTTTATTTGCCGATCGAAATAATCGGGATTACCCACCAACTCGGCGCCGATACGCTCGGCCAACTGTTCAACCGTCAATTTCATTTTGAAATCATCAATCTAAAAAAATCAAGGATTAACATTCGGGATACACAGTATCCCCATTTGAAAAAATTATACATATATTCAACGATAGTTTAATATCAATCCCACCGGGATATTTAATTCTCAGATTTTGATTTTTCCGTTGCTTCTTTTGCTTCCGCCGCATCCAGTCTGGCAATTACTTCTTTGGTAATATCCAGACAGCCGCCGCTGTAAAGTACCTTGTGAGTGCCTATAATAAGACCAAGGTCTCTTTGTATTGGAAATTCCGGCTCGCTTCTCTCAAGCACTAACAACAAATCTTTCTCCAAAGCCAGCTCTTTTACCGTCTGCAGAACTTTCTGATACAACTGCTGTGTCCATAGCTGTTGTTTGAGCATCTGCTGCTGGGGATTGAATTCCTGTCGAGCTTCCAATTCCGCTTGTTTTTGAGCCAAATCCCAATGCTGCGATAAATAATCGCTGCTTCCTATTTTTAGTGTTCCGAGTTTTAGTCCGGCCTGAAGGGCCTGTATTTCCTTCTCGAGCTTGTCCTGTTCGGCCAACATTTTGGCGTTTTCAAGAGCCGACTGTTCCCTGTAATTAGCCGTAGCTTTGCAATCGCGCAAGACCTGGTCAACGCTAACCACACCTATTTTTAAGGCAGGCTCATTCGACTGAGCCGAACTGTATCCATGACCGAAAAACAAAATAGCGGCAAAGATTAAACTTCCCAGCACCAACATTCTGATCTTCATAAAAAATCCTTTCAAAATCGATGCCCTTACAGGCATCCTTACAACCGGTTTAGAACATTCTTCCCATAAAGAAGCTGAAAGACTGAGTCTCGTCGTCATCGTCCTTCTGCAACGGCGTCGAGATTGAAAACCTCATTGGTATAGCCCCGAAAAACTGAGGTATCATAATCTGGATTCCGGCTCCGACGGAAACACGATACGGCCCGGTATCGATAGTGCCACTATCGACAAAAAACAGCCCGGAAACATTCTCGCCTATCAAAGGTACAGAAAGCTCTGTGTTGGCCAGAAAAATCCAGTCACTTCCTATCGGATCTTTCCTCTGGGGATTTAGGACGTTAGTCTGTAGGCCGCGAGTACTGACGCCGCGATATTCGAAGCCCCTGAGACCGTAATCCCCGATACCGCCGGCGTAGAATTTCTCAAAGGGAGGAGCATTAGAGAACGTTGTGGCGGCAAGAAGTTTTGTCGAGAGAACGGTTTTTCTGTCACGTAAATCCTCGGCGAGCGTATGATACCAAACTCCGGAACCTTCCAAAATTCCGAAATCGTAATCTCCGGTAACTTGTTCGTAGCTCAGATTATAAATATATCCCCTGCTCGGCAAAATCTCATAATCCGTCGTATCTTTTCCGATACCGAACCTCGTGCCTAAAAGAAGGTTGTAACCTTTGACATCGTAAATTTCCTGCGGCGCATCCAAATCGATATCTTCGATTTCCACATTTTCAACTCGAAAGCCCAGGTTACCTCGCCATTTGTTCTCAAAACGCTTGCCAAGACCGACATAGCCCCTTGAAGTTTTTTCAACGTGCGATTCTCTCCACCACTCCCGGCCCGAACCGGCTACGGTAAGCGATAACGGTTTATCATTAAGATACGGCTCGGTAAACGAAACCGAGTAGTAACTAACTTCCGAGCCGGGCATTAATGCGATACTCAGGCTCTGGCCCGCTCCTTTGAACGATTGCATCGTGATAAATTCACCAAGACTCTCCGGCCAATCCGTTATGTCGAAATTACGCTGCTGCCAGATAAGCTGCCCGATAACTCCGCTGTCGCTGGTGATAGCTATACCCGGATTCCACATCCCCGTCAGGCCCTCTTTCATGCTTACCGACAGGTCTCTGAGACTTTCGGCGTTTCCGGCTGGCACAACGGGCCTGACAATGACCTCCTCGGACATAGTTCTTCTTTGCAGGATTTTCTCCAAATCACCGCCGCCCTGAGGGGGAGCAAGGTGAGCATTATAAATCAGGCCCGGCGCGAAATCGTACTCATCCAAGACCCGCCGGACGACTTTATCCTGCGTCTGCTCGTTGCCCGTTATGTCGATTTTGCCGATCCTGAATTGTTCGGATTCGGCGATGTTGAACTCAACATTAACAACATTGACACCGACCTGAGCAAATTTATACAGATTTCTAACCTGCGCATTGATGAAACCGTTTTCCTGATAAAGCTTGAGAATTTGCTGGGCATGAGAAAGGGCTTTTCTCGGATAATAAATCTGCCCCGGCTCTAATTCCAGTCCCTCCATCAATGCTTCGCTATCGAAGTATTTATTGCCTTGAACAATAATATCTCCGACTTTATATTGAGGCCCCTCATCGATTATGAAAACGATGTCGCTGCGGCCCTCGCTCTTTATATCGTAATTAAGAAAACCTCTTTCGTAATAAACCATTCTGAGCTTTTGAACATCCGTAGCTACTTTTTCTTCGGTGTAATAAACCGGCCATAACAACCAATTTCGTGTTTTTATCTTTATAGCGGCCCTTAAATCACCGGTCTTGATATTTTTATTTCCCCTGAATTTTATCGACCTTATCCTGAATTTTGCACCCTCATTAACCATATATATAACCCGCCCATTTAAAAGTTCGGCGGAATCAACGGTTACCTTGATATCGGCAAAACCTTTTTTACGATATAAATCGGCAATAGTAATTCTGCCGGACCCGACTAAAACAGAATCAAGATATTCGCCCACTTTAAAAGGCAGCTTTTTTCGCAGGGTTTTGTCCTTAATCGAATCATTACCGACAAAATCAATCTTTGTTACGACCTTTTTGCCGATGCTGTTTATAGCGAACCTTTCAGCTTCACCCGCTTTGTCTTGAGCAGATACACAATACGCCGGCAAAGTTGAAAATCCGGTCAATATTAGCAGAGTCAGAAATATAAATCGTTTCATATTAATTCATTTCTCGCCTGTCATATCCACATCGAGCGCAAATTACTTTTATTATTTCAAAACGGCACACCGTCTCCGGCAGGTTCCTGCACTCGAGATGCATTCTCAAACCGCGTAATCCTTTCCCTGAATGTCAGCTTAACCGTTCCGGTCGGCCCGTTTCGCTGTTTGGCAATTATTAATTCCGCCGTATTATCCTGCTGATAATCATCCTCGTTACGGCGATAATAATCCTCACGATGTAATAGCATAACTACGTCCGCATCCTGCTCGATGCTGCCGCTTTCACGCAGGTCGCTCATTCTCGGTTTATGTCCCTCCCTGCCTTCCGGTGAGCGGTTTAGCTGGCTCAAGACTATAACCGGGATATTCAACTCCCTGGCCAAAGCTTTTAAATATCTGGAAATCGCCGTTATTTCCTGTTGACGAGACTCTATCCGCCCCGAACCGAGGTGCATTAACTGCAAATAATCAACCAAAACGCACTTTATATCGTATCTGCTCTTAAGCCGCCTGGCCTTGGCGCGAAGTTCGAGCGGCGAAAGCGCCGATGTATCGTCTATATAAATCGGAGCCTCGGACAATTCCGCGCAGGCATCCGCTAATTTTTTGTAATCTTCATCGCTAAGCAGGCCTCTTCTGACTTTCTGGCTGTCAATCTCGCTGATGCTGCAAAGAAATCTCTCCGCCAACTGCTGCCGGCCCATTTCCAGCGAGAAAATAGCAACCGGGATTTTTTCTACCTGTCCTATGTGCTCGGCGATATTTAAAGCCAGCGAAGTTTTTCCCATACTCGGGCGTCCGGCCACAATTATCATCTCGCCGTTCTGCAAACCGCAGGTCCATTCATCAAGCTCAAAAAAACCGGTCGGCAAACCGGTCACATGAATTCCCTGGCGTTTCTCGATAAGCTCGAAAGAGCGAACCACCAAATCCTTCAACGCGGCGGCGTTGCCGCTTATATTTTTGTTCGTAACGGAAAATATTTTACGCTCGGCCTCGTCAAGCACATCATGGACATCACCCGCCTGGCCGTATGCATTTTCGAGAATTTCGCCGGAAATAGAGATAAGATCCCGAAGAATCTTCTTTTCTTTGATAATGTTGGTATAGTAAGCTACATTCGCCGAGGACGGCACGGCATCTAAAATCTTATCTATATACTCCACACCCCCCACTTCATCAAGCTGGTTGCGTTTGACAAGCTCTTCGCGAAGCAGCACCGTATCTATACCCACGCCCTTATTTTTTTCGTAGAGTGTAACCAGAGCATCGAAGATATGGCGATGTTCTACCCGATAAAAGGCCTCGCTATCCACTATCTCGACAACATCGCCGATACATTCCGGATCGAGCAACATCGAGCCTAAAACCGCCGCCTCAGCCGATAACGACTCGGGAATACTGCGCACGACAGTTAATTTGGCACTAGCACTTGACCTGGCGTTAACAGTACCCGAAACATTAACAAACCGACCTTGTTCTTTATCTGCCATATCGTATATTCGCTGATTTACCAAATCCGTTTTTCTGCAAACCGAGCTATTCTACCGGCTCGTCGCTCAATAGTCAAACGCTTGTTTATCTTACTCAAACAAGTTCTCTCAACGCTGAGCCGGTTTGAGAAACAGATAGTACAATTTCCCTTCCTGGCGAGTCTGCCCGGCCAGCTTTCCTGCAATATCGCCCTGTCCCATATAAACATCGCAACGGCCCGGCGCTCGTATAGCTCCGCCGGTATCCTGATCCAGGGCGAAGCCGCTGTAAATTCTATTGACAATTCTGCCGCCTTCGTTCTTCGGCAGACTCGTGGAAATAAAAGTCAACGCCGCCCTGGGAAAAATCGATTTATCGGTGGCAATACTGCGCATCGCCGTAACAGGCTCGTTGAGACTTCCGAGAGGAGGACCTTCTTCCTGCCTGAAAAATACAAACCGAGGATTTCGATTAACGTACATACTCACCTGTTCCGGATGCGTTTTAAAATAATCAATCATTGTGGCAAGACTTATATTTTCGCCGGATATTCTACCGTCTCTGATTAATTCCTGCGCTACACTGCGATATTCATAACCGTTATTGGCATCGTATCCTACGGTAATCAGTTTGCCGTCGGGCAACCTCAGCTTTGCCGAACCCTGGACGTGAGCAATATATGCCTCAAACGGGTCGCTCAGCCACACCAATTCTTTGCCCTTAAGCATGCCCGAATCTTCGATAACAAAACGCGAAGGATACGGTCTTATCTGTCCATCACTTCCCCGTTGGCCCAATATTTCGCCGTTTTTACCTTTAACCAAATCATTCGGCGTCTTGTACAAAGGATACCGGAAACGCCTGCTCCTGGTAAAAGAAGCATCGAAGACCGGTGTATAATAGCCGGTAAACAGCACTGTTCCCCTGTCGTCGCAGCCTACCGAGATATACACATCAAATTTCTGCCGAATAGCTTGATTCAATTGCGCGCCCGTCAGCCCTGAGTCCAATAATTCGGCGAATGCCTGCAAACTTGCCACGGTTTGATTGTGAGTAATCTGTCCGCATGGAAAAAATTGCCGGCTCGACGGCTTTTGGAGGTAATTAAGACTGTTCGCAATCGAAGAGCGAAGATCCGTCAAATCGAGACAAGCCAAAGTGAAATCCGGAATTCCGTGCGGATCAGTTATTTTCCGCAAAGCATACATGCCCTGCGGCAAAGGTCTGTCATAATCAGTCTTGATTTCCTCCCTCATCCGGCTTTGACAGCCGCAAATAACAACCATAAACAATAATACGAAAGGCAACATCCTGTTTTTCATAGCTGACTCCGGAATTTTAAAAACTCGGTCTTTTTCCATAAATAACCATATCCGAAACTTAATCTTCGTATGTTATACAAATTGCAGCCTGTTTAGCAATGAAATTTACTTTTCTAATTTGAAAGCGGCAATTTTTCCCAATTCAGATGTTTTTTCCGGCCTTAGAAGCATCTTAAGATTCACAGAATTCCGTCTCGAACTATCACCGCCGCTTAACGTATAAACAATTCCTAAACCGAAACTTGCCGGAATATATAAGGACAAGGTTGCAAATAGTACGAATTCGCTATAAAATTCGTCCGTGGACTCGATTTATTTTATCAGGATATATGGATGAAAGTTCTACGTCTATGACAAGGGGAGCTTAAGAATGGAAATAAAGCAAAGAATAACGGAATTTTCCACAAGACATCACAAATTAATCACCATTGTCATGGTTGTATGCACTTTAGGACTTGGTTCCCTGATATCGCTTATTAAGGTCGATACAGACCCGGAGAATATGCTCTCGGCGAACGAATATGTGCGTATATTCCATAACGAGACGAAGGAAAGATTTTCTTTAAGTGATATCGTAGTCCTGGGAATAGTAAATAACGTAGATTCGAACGGCGTATATAATCCTTCCTCGTTAGAAAAAATTTACGAGCTGGCCGAATTCGCAAAAACACTTCGCTGGGAAAATGAAAGCAATCCGAACGAGCAAGTCGGTGTCATCGAAGTTGACCTGCTCGCTCCATCCACGGTAGATCATATCGGCCAGGGCGGCCCCGGAACAGTCACTTTTGAATGGCTCATGAACAAACCGCCGGAGACTCGGGCCGAGGCTCTCGAAATTAAAAACAAGGCAATGTCCAATCCCCTGCTCAAAGGGACACTTTTTGCCGAAAGCGGCAAGGCTATATGCCTGTACCTGCCTCTTACGAGTAAAGATTTCAGTCACCAAATATATAAACAATTGAACAAGCGTATCCCGTTGATCAATCTTTGGAGAACCATAGAAATAGCAAAGATACGCGAATCCGTTGATGATACAAACATTTCCGGCGGAGACTACCAAAAATTACTGTCCGGATACATGGCTTTACGAAGGCTCATTACATTTCAGGTAGAGGACGTTAAAGAATTCCAATCCGACTACGTGTTATTTTCGAGACTTCTGCAGATCGGCAATTTTTCGGAAGGTTCGCAAGCCGTCTCTCGCGCATTAACGTCACAAACGTGGCTGGAAACAGCCAAAAAACTGGACCAGGAAGCAAACACAAAACTCGATCCGTTGGGAATCGAACTGGAACAAAAACTAAAAAGTTTCGATTCGGAATGTAACAATCTGCTGAATAATCTTGCCGTTATAAAACAAAAACCAAATGTCTCAGAGAGTCAACAGCATAAGATTGATACCGTTTCCGAAAACATTAATAAAATCAGAACAAAAATAGCAGAAGGAAAGGCAAACGAAGCTCTCGATGATTTGCTTCTGCGGGTAATTGCCGAAATAAAAGATGAGCTGACGAACAAACAACAAATAAAAATCGCCGAACTCAACAATTTCAAAGAATCTACACTTCAAGTCATCGAAACGCAAAGAAGAATCTGGAGTATTAAAGTTAAACTGTCCGAAAAAGCCAATCGTGCTCTCGAAAACTGGTTGTCTCAGGCACCCGGCAAATCCGGAATTATACAAGAGGATACAAAAGATTCAGACGCCGGATGGCTCAGGCTTGCGCTAATACACTTGCATTCGCTAAGAAGCCGGGTTTTATCGGCAACAGGATTAACTGAGAACGTCCAATCCTTCTGTAATCAACTGGGAGAGAGCCTTATAAATTCGAAGTTCCTGGAGCTCTATCCGGAGATGGACGAGCTTAATATACAAAAAATCTCGGCAAATCCGCCCGACTATGAACAATATCACATCACCGGCCTGCCGGTAGCCGAAGATACGTTCGGAGTTGAGATGTTTTTCCAAATGGCCATCTCGGCTCCCCTTGCGATGGTGGTTATATTTATTTTGATGCTGCTTTTCTTCCGCAAGCTCGTGCTTGTCATATCACCGATGATTGTCGCAATGGTCTCGGTGATTTCAACGATGGGACTTTTGATTGGATTCGGGTATCCGGTGCACATTATGAGCTCGATGATACCGATTTTTCTTATGCCGATAGCGGTGGTGGACTCGGTGCATATTCTGTCGGAATTTTTCGATCTTTATACAAAAGAAAAAGGCAGAAAAAAAACCACAATGGAAGTTATGAACGATCTGTTTATGCCGATGCTATATACCTCATTAACATCTGCGGCGGGCTTCGCTTCTCTGGCCCTGACCCCGATACCGCCGGTTCAGGTCTTCGGCATATTCGTGGCAATCGGCATTATGATCGCGTGGCTTTGCACAATTACTTTTGTGCCGGCTTATATAATGATGATAAAAGAAAGCTCGCTGGAGAATTTCGGCTCGGCAAACGTAAAGGTAAAAAAACAAAGCCCGCTTGAAAAAATTCTAAAATCGGTCGGACGATTTACTTACACTCAGGCAAAACCGATATTGCTTATTATCATGCTGGTCACCGCCGTAGCGGTATATGGAATCACACGAATCGAAATAAACGACAATCCGGTCAAGTGGTTTTCCAAAAGCCACCCTATCCGCGAAGCGGACATCGAGCTTAACAAGCATTTCGGCGGAACATATATGGCCTACCTGGTAATGGAACCAAACGAACCCGATTCAATATCGCCGAAATATATCAGTGACCTTAGGAAACGTCTCTCCGAACGGTCGCTGGAATTGAGGGATGAGTTTCTCAAAATCACAAATATTATCCCCGAACTGGAAAAAGCTCTTTTGGAACAGGCCTCGAATGTCGAAACAAAAGGACAGTTGCTGGAACAAATCAGCACTTTCATCAACGACACTCTCGATGAAGCCGATGCAAACGATGCCGACACATGGTATGAATTGTCGGATTTTTTCGATATGGAAAAAGAAAGGATAAAAGTATTCAAACAGCCCGAAACACTGCGATATATCTCGGACCTTCAGGATTATCTTGTGCAATTCGGCCTTGTCGGCAAAAGCAGCTCGGTATCGGATATCGTCAAGAAAGTTCATCAGGAACTAATAGACGGAAATCCGGAAAATTACAAAATACCTGACACTTCTCCTGCCGTTGCACAGTGCATGATGCAATTTCAGAGCAGTCACAATCCCGATGATTTATGGCATATGGTTACCACTGATTACATGTACGCGAATATCTGGCTTCAGTTGTCAAGTGGCGACAATAAAGACATGGAAAAAGTTGTCCGTGCGGTCGATCTTTTCATGTCACCAAAACCCGCCGATATAACATCGGAATACGAAAAAAACAAGGACCTCGAAAAGTATGTCGAGATAACGGCAAAATCACAAAACGGGAAAACCGCCGTTAAAAAAATCAAACTTTCAAGAAACGAATTTAAGGATTACCAGCGCATCTTAACAAAAGCCATGAGCATGACTAAGGATACCGCCGCCGCATGGAACTTCAAATACGCAGATCAGGACTATGCTCAATCGCTCGTCCATAAAATCGTTGAATTTTCCGTAAATCCTCCGGAAGCCCTGAAGTACGACTGGGCGGGACTGACCTATATCAATACCGTCTGGCAGGATAAAATGGTCTGGGGCATGCTCCAATCGTTTCTCGGAAGCTTTATCATAGTTTTCATCATGATGTCGATATTGTTCCGCTCGCCGCTGTGGGGCATCGTGTGTATGGTGCCACTGTTAATTACCATTATAATCATTTACGGCATCATCGGATTAGTAGGCAAAGATTATGATATGCCCGTCGCAGTGCTCAGCGCGCTTACGCTCGGCATGGCGGTCGATTTCGCTATTCATTTCCTGGAACGCGCTCGCGCCGGCTATGCACAAACCTGCTCATGGGAAAAAAGTGCCGCAGATATGTTCGGCGAGCCGGCCAGAGCAATAACGAGAAACGTCCTCGTGATAGCCATCGGCTTTTTGCCGCTGCTGGCCGCCCCGCTTATACCGTATAAAACTGTTGGAATATT
The DNA here is from genome assembly GCA_016933295.1 of Sedimentisphaerales bacterium. Lineage (GTDB taxonomy): Bacteria > Planctomycetota > Phycisphaerae > Sedimentisphaerales > Anaerobacaceae > JAFGPS01. The sequence continues at coordinate 15,622 of JAFGBG010000247.1, forward strand.
TTTATGTGCAATAATGGCTCTGTCCGGCGCGGTTACTTTGCTCGCACTTCCGGCCATCATTAAAATCGCAGAGAAGCACCTGTTTAAGCCGTTGAAGGAACCAAAATCCGCGACCTGCAACTGTGCATTCTGCATCACGATCTCTATTGCATCAGTTATACTTATAGCCTTGAACGTACATCAATACGGCAAAATGGGAATGAGCAAGCTGGTATTTTTGAGCGTTATCATAACAACGGCGATGGCGCTGGCCTGCGGGACAATATCTCGCCGAAGAGCCTGCAAAATGGCTAAGGTGCGGGATGAATCTAAAAATAACTGATTTTCAAGGGGGCATAATATGACTGTCCAAAGATTATTAAGAGGAATCGCAGGTACTTTTATTCTTGCGACCGTTTTACTGGCTCATTATCATTCAGACTATTGGCTGCTGTTTACGGCATTCGTCGGCCTGAATTTACTGCAGTCGGCCTTTAGCAACTGGTGTCCGATGATGTCGATATTAAGAAAACTCGGCGTGAAAAACCGAGACTAATAAATGAAAGCGAGGTGGAAAATGAGAACTATAATAACAGCGATTTTTATTTTTAGTATTTCTCTGCCGATTACAGCAGAAGAAAAAACAGATCCGAACGAAAAGAAGACGGACATCGAAACAATCGCCGTTCAGGCAATCGTCGAGAAAGCCAATGTCGTCGCATATTATCAGGGTGACGACGGCAAAGCCACGGTTAACATGGTAATCACGAACAAACAGGGTCAGAAACGGGAGCGTCAGTTCAATATCCTCAGAAAAGATGCTAAAGACGGCGGCGACCAGAAATACTTCGTCTATTTCCAAAAACCCGCCGATGTTCGCAGGATGACATATCTGGTTCACAAATTCGTCGATCCCCAAAAAGACGATGACCGCTGGTTATACTTGCCGGCTCTTTCCCTGGTAAAGCGAATCGCCGCCGGTGACAAGCGGACAAGTTTCGTCGGTTCGGACTTTTTATACGAAGACGTTTCCGGCAGAAGCCTGGAAGAAGACACACACGAGCTTATTGAAACGACGGATAAACTTTTCATCGTTAAAAATATCCCTAAGAAGCCGGACTCGGTCGAGTTCAGCTATTATAATGTATCGATAGACCGTAAAAACTTTGTGCCGATGAAGATGGATTTTTTCGATAAAGACGGCAAGCTCTATCGCACCATCGAATCCGTTAAAGTCGAGATGATTCAGGATTTACCTACAGTGGTCAAATCCGTTGTCACAAACCTCCAGAGCGGCAGTAAAACAGAAATGGAATTCTCCAATGTTAAATACAATATCAACCTGGAAGACATTTTTACTGAGCGGTATTTGCAAAAACCCCCGCGGGAGGCTATGAGATAAATACTGTAGCAGTATTTGATTTAAGGATTTGAATCAATGATTTCCAAAACGCTCATAATTATTGGAATTACGATAACAACTTTTTCGTTCACCGCCGGAGCTGCAACCGATTCGAACGAACCCGAACGCTCGTTTTTGAACGCATTGTCGGATATCACGGAATTTCACGGATTTTACGAAATGCGGGGTGGCTATCGACTGCGAAAAGACAAATACGAGAAAGATATGTCGATTATGGAAAACCGCCTGCAGCTCGATTTGTTCTCGTATCCCGAATGGGGTGATATAAAAGTCAAGGGGGACTTTTTCGGTGATTTGGTGACCGAACAGGGTGATTTCGACCTTCGAGAGGCGAATATTTTCGCCAGACCGACAGAGTACATGGATATAAAGGTAGGCCGGCAGATTCTGACCTGGGGCACCGGAGACCTGGTTTTTATCAACGATTTGTTTCCGAAGGATTGGCAGTCATTCTTTATCGGCAGAGATACTGAATATCTGAAGGCTCCTTCCGATGCAGTTAAAATCAGCCTATTCAGCGACGCGGCAAATCTTGATATCATATACACACCCCAATTCGACCCGGATCGCTTTATAGACGGCTCGCGAATTTCGTACTGGAACTCGAACCTGGCCTCATTAGCCGGTGAGAACGCGATAGTCCACACAGACAAGCCGAACAGGTGGTTCAAAGATTCAGAAATTGCCGCACGTTTGTATAAAAACATCGACAACTATGAGCTGGCTTTTTACGGCTACCAGGGTTACTGGAAAAGCCCCGGAGGCCAAAACGCCGCTATGACACAGGCAACTTTCCCCGACCTGAACGTTTACGGCGCCAGCATTCGCGGTGTCGTCGGAAAAGGTATCGGTAATCTTGAACTGGGCTACTACGAATCTGCCGAGGATTCCAGCGGCAAAAACTTCCTCATCAACAATTCCGAGATTCGTTATCTCGTAAGCTACACACAGGAAATCGGCAAAGATTTCACGCTCAGCCTGCAATACTACATAGAGCAAATGACGGACTACGACCAGTATCGAGATAATCTACCTTCCGGCCCGGCACGCGACGAGCTTAGACACCTGACGACTATGCGGCTCACGAAACTGCTGATGAAGCAGAATCTGAAATGTTCACTCTTCACATATTACAGCCCGTCGGATAAGGATGTTTATATGCGTCCCAATATTAATTACAAGGTCAATGACTATATGGCGGTCGAGGCCGGCGGAAATATTTTCTTCGGCGACTACCCACAGACGTTTTTCGGACAATTTCAGAACAATACGAATATTTATATGGGATTCCGTTATAGCTTCTAAGCAATCCGTCAAAAAATATTTCTTCTTTGCAGGCGGCGGCACCGGTGGTCATCTTTACCCCGCTATCGCGGTAGCCGGGCAAATAGCAAAACTCGAGCCGAGTGCGCATATACACTTTTTATGCAGCACCCGCGACATCGATAAATATATTCTTTCACAGACCGGCTTCGATTATACAATCCTGCCGGCAAAAGCCTTCACCCGCCAGCCGGGAAAACTCCTTGGTTTTCTCGGCTCTATTTTGAAAAGCTACAAAATCGCAGACAGGATGATTACCCAAAACAAAAATTCAGCAGTCATAGGACTCGGCGGTTTTGTTTCGGGACCGGTCTGCTTAGCGGCACGAAGACGAAAAGTGCCAATCGCCCTGTTAAATGTCGATATTGTGCCGGGCAGGGCTAATAAAATCATCGCCCGCTGGGCAGAAGAAATTTTCGTGCAGTTCGAAGATACGGCAAAATATTTTAATGAATCGAAAGTTCGAGTCGTTGGCTGCCCGCTTCGAGAGGATTTCAGAAATCCGCAGCCGGAAAAAGCCATAGAGCAGACAGGTCTCGATAAAAACAAAAAGACGCTGCTTATAACCGGCGCATCGAGCGGCTCGGCAAATATTAACCACGCGATATGTTCGGTACTCGAAAAAATGGATGCCTTCGCAGATTCATGGCAGATTGTTCATTTAACCGGCCGGGCAAATCTCGAACAAATCAGCGGCAAAAACTTCCAGTCAAAAATCAATTATAAGATATTGGGATATTTTGACGAGATGCCGAATCTTTTAGCCGCAGCGAATCTTGTTATCGGCAGAAGCGGCGCTGTCAGCGTGGCCGAATTCGCCGCCGCGGGAGTTCCGGCGATATGCATACCCTACCCATATCATAAAGACAAACATCAGTATCTGAACGCAGGCAAGCTGGTCAAAGCAGGAGCGGCGGTAATTGTCGATGATTTGCCGGATAAAAATGAATTTTCCGAACGGCTTTGGAACACCCTGGAAAATTTAATGAAAGACGATAAAAAAAGGCAACAAATGGCAAAAGCGGCAAAATCGATGGCAAATCCGCAGGCAGATTTAAATATAGCCGAGAAACTGATTAAAATCATCCAAAAACAATAGACCGGCAAAGGATTTACATCTACTGACACCGGTTCATTATTACTCACTATAAAAACAAATCAAACCATTTCCGAACTTTTCGACGTGATAATATCCGGATAACTCCATAAAAAAGGATTTGACATGATAGCTCAAATTGTAAATAATGTCTTTTCCCGTGTCGCTGAGGATGGGGCAGCATTCTCATGCCGGTTATATAAGAAACGCCATAAAGTAGTTCTGCTGTTGAGTATTGAATAGACTCACAACGGCAAAAGCTGCAAAAGTTCGGCTATTGAGAATATAAAAGGGGAATAAATGAGTACATTTCATAACAGCCGCCGTGATTTTCTGAAACAATCCGTTTATCTCGGCGCCGCTACAATCACCGCCGGCCCTCTCGATAGACTATTCGCTATGAGTTCCGCCGATTCAAAAACAGGCATGAAATTCGGGCTGGTTACCTACCTGTGGGGCAAGGATTGGGACCTCCCGACCCTTATAGCTAACTGCGAAAAGACAAAATTGCTGGGCGTCGAACTGCGTACCCAGCACGCTCACGGTGTCGAAGCAACCCTCGATGCTCAAAAACGCAGTGAGGTCAAAAAACTATTTGACGACAGTCCCGTCACACTCGTGGGTTTGGGTACAAACTTCGATTTCCACCATACCAACCAGCAAAATCTTGAAAGAAGTATCGAAGGGGCAAAACGATATATACAACTCAGTCACGATGTCGGCGGCACCGGTGTAAAAGTCAAACCGAATAATCTTCCCCCGGATGTGCCGCAGGAAAAAACAATCGAGCAGATAGGCAAATCACTCAACGAATTGGGGCGATTTGGCGCAGACCTCGGTCAGCAGGTCCGGCTGGAAGTTCACGGACAATGCGCTCCGCTTCCTATAATAAAAGCTATCATGGACGTCGCAGACAATC
>JAFGBG010000248.1 GCA_016933295.1 Sedimentisphaerales bacterium
AGGAGACGATTGGAGCCGAGGGGCGGCGATTCAGACTTCGAGAGCTAATATCTCAATCCAGAATTGTCTGTTCAGCGGCAATAAAGCCAATGCGTATGGGGCCGTTTATCAGTACATGGGGCAGGTGGATTTAATCAACTGCACGTTTGCCGGCAATACCGCGCTTGACGGCAGGGCCGTAGGCTGCTTTGCATACGAGGACGATTCTACAATACTGCGAGCGAAAAATTGTATCTTCTGGGACGGAGGTCTCGAATTATTCGCAGACCAGTGGGCACAGCTCGATATTAGCTATAGTGATATCCGGAACGGTCATCCGGGCGAAGGCAACATAAATCAGGATCCTCTGTTCGTGGATTCCGGTTATTGGGACAACCACGGAACACCGGCCGATTCCAGCGATGATACCTGGATAAACGGTGATTATCACCTCCAATCTACGACCGGATATTGGGATGTGGATTCTCAAAGCTGGCTCGTCGCCGGCGAAGATAGTCTCTGTATCGACGCGGGCGACCCGAATTCACCCGTCGGCCAGGAACCTTCACCTAACGGCGGAAGAATCAATTTGGGCATCTATGGCGGCACCGACCAGGCCAGCCTATCCTCGAATTAAAATTGATATCCATCCGTTTTTTTGCAAAAAATTCCTTTAACAAATCCGGACGTTCAACGTCTTTTATATAGACAAGGCACTTTTTGCGACTTTATAATCACAGTGCGGCGTTTTTTATATTGTACATGTTTAAATTGCTCTTATTCTTAAAAAAAGGTACCAGGTTATGAGCGGATTATCGAGGCAAATCTCAGTTATTTTTTTGTTAATCGCAGGGGCGGGGGAAATTGCTTTATCTTCGGAACGGGATGTACAATATACGGCCAAAGAACTTATTGAGAAAATCATTGAAAGTGAAAACAAAATTAAAGATGTTCAGGCAGATTATCTCTTTTTCGAACCGGATACAAACCTGCCTTTGCTGTATGCCCACTGGGCCTATCAGCCGGACAAGGAATTGCTTGTCGGACTTAACTACGAAAAAGCAGGAAATAATCTCGGCTATACAGTTTCAAGAAAAGTCATGTTTTCACTGGATGGCAAACAACGTTTCAACTTTTTCGAGGAAGATATATTGCGTGGTCGCAAGGGTGGCAGCATAAGAATCCCAAATCAATCTGATTTTGATACATTTAACAGCCTTATGACACCGAATTCATTACTTGGATTTGATATTGCTTGCGGTACACGAAATTCTTTTGGCCAGTCTTTGCAGCGAGCGCAGAAAGTAACGTTAAGAGAGCGAACTGAACAAATAGATGGTCACAAATGTTCTGTACTGGAAGCAATTGGAATCATGAATCCTGAGTTTGGTTTTGATGCCATAGTCTGGATTGATATCGAAAGAGATTATAGACCACTAAAAGTTGAGATCTTCTATAATACTATTTTGGGTGGTCGTAAGTATCAACCTTTTGAAAGATTGAATAGAAGAATACACGACATCGTATTGAAAAACATCGATGGAATCTGGTTCCCCATCGAGGGAAAGCGTTATAATTTGACATGCGAGGAGGTTTTGCCACCTGAACTGGAAGGTTTGACCGAAGATCAAGCACGTCAAAAATTTTCTGAAGAGGAATTTGAGAAAATTTCACGCAAGATTAAAAATGTTGCGGTTCTATCCGTTCCCCCTCGTAAGGCACTTTTGGATGTGAATAGTATTCGAATCAATAAAGGGATTGATCCAAATACGTTTGTCATAAAATCTCCTAATGGATGTGAAGTTTTTGATGAGATTGGCAACAAGCGATATATCGTCGAAAACCGCGATGAAACTCATTTAGAATGTGAAGTCGGGTATTTAAAATTGAAACGCTTCGCTCCGCGGGGATTTATGAAAGTCATATATCCCGATACATTAACCGGCTGCAACTTGGAGGATTTAACTCAAATAAAAATCGATCTCGATTCGGGAGAAATTCGAGGCAAACCGCTGCTGCTTTGTATCTGGGATATGCAGCAGCGCCCGTCGAGAAATTGTATTCTGCAATTGAGCGAAAGAGCACAAGAGCTAAAAGTAAAAGATATAGTGACTGTTGCCGTACAGGCATCGAAGGTTGAACAGGCAAAACTCGATGAATGGATTAAGGAAAATAACATCACCTTTGCTGTTGGAATGATCCAAGACAATCAGGAACAAATACTTTCTACGTGGGGCGTAAAATCTTTGCCGCGGTTGATTCTGACGGATAAGAAACATGTTGTCACTGCCGAAGGTTTCAGCCTCGATGAACTTGATAAGCAAATCATCAAATCAGGAGAAAATAAATGAGCTCAGGCATATTTAGGTTTTTTTTAATATTATTAATTTTATATACTTGTGGAATTATGTCCGCCCAGGAAAACCAGAAACTGACTATAACCGGCCAGGTTGTCGATTATCAGGCAAGGCCGGTCGAAGGCGCGGAAGTTGCGGTATATCAAGAGTGGATTGATTGTGTAATTTCCGAGGATGATGCAAAAATGATTGGCACGATTGTTGTGACAGACGCAGAGGGCCGCTTTATAGTTGACGCTGATCTTATCTCTAATTGTGCAATTGGTGTGGTTGCCCGGAAAGAAGGAAAGGCTATAGGCTGGGATTATTTTATGTTTGCCCAGGTGCCTAAAGACGTACTGATTGTTTTAGAAAAACCGTGTGTTACAAGCGGAATTGTTGTAGATGAAAAGGGAAATCCTGTTGCCGGGGCTAAGGTTCGGGCGCTTCCGAAAACCAGTTATTTACAAAGGCTTGAGCAGAGTCCTATTTTTGAACCTAAGCAATGGTTTACCGATATAACGGATGAAGGAGGAAAATTTCTTTTTGAAGATCTTTCTCTCGATGTATACACTGATTTCTGGGTGGAAGCGCCAGGTCGGTCATTGACTTACCAATATACGACTAACTACTTAAGTGGATGGGGATTCGAGGCGGGGCGAAACGATATTCAACTGGCCTTGCCGCGAGAATTTGAAACTCAGGGTCGTGTGGTTGATGCTGAAAGCGGCAGCCCGATTGAAGGTGCTCAGGTAGCAATTCACCCGGTTAATATTAAGGAACATAAGAATCCTTTTTATCCAAAGGTCACAGTTTCCGGTCCGGATGGGCGGTTTGTTTTCGAAGGTGTACCGCCGGGCAGGCATTTCATAAATGTGATTTTTCCATTCAAGGAAGAAATACAATGGGTGGACAAAAGAGTCAGGTTTGAAGTTCCGCCGCAAAAGCCTGTTCAGGAAGTTCTTGTGGAGTTGAATAAAGGAAGCCTGATTGAAATATTGGTATGCGAAGATTCTATTAAAAAACCAATTAGCGGTGTTCTGGTATATTTTTGGGAAGCTGTACAGAATGAACATTCCAGTTTTTACAAATATGCAATGACGGGATCAGATGGAATTTTGCGAATTTGCGCGCCGCCCGGGGAATGTGCATTTAGTACGAAATATTTCAGGCATTTTTTCCAATCGTACCAGGATCAAATACTTGTCACCAAAGGGCAGACTGCAAACTCGCAGATAATATTTGATAGTTACCCTTGTATTTCAGGTCTTGTATTTGATGACATGAACCAGCCTGTTTCGGGGGCATTAGTATCGCCAATCCCGTTAGGAAAGGAAACAGTTTCGGCTCGGGATGGCAGGTTTGAAACTATTTTTGATTCGAGAGAACCTTGTGAAAGGTTTCTTATCCGCCATATTGAGAGAAACCTTGCATTAATAGCCGAAGTTAGCGATTCTTCAAAACCGGTTCAGGTTAAATTAAAACCTGCCATGTCATTAGTCGGTCATCTGACCGATCCTGAGGGAGCCGGGATTCCTGCTGCAAGAGTTGATTTAGCATTACGTATGCCCGGCTGGCTGATGCCTTTAGGAAAGGAGATATTAACCGATGCACAGGGACGTTATAAAATTAAAGCTGTTCCGCAAGCGATAGAAGAAGTCGAATTCAGAATTTCTGTTAATGTGTCGGGATATGGTAACAAACAATTTGAGCGTCTTCCTATCGAAGGGCAGCCGGGAGCAGAAACGCAGTTAAAACCACTTGTGCTTCAGCCTGCGGACCAGACGATTTCGGGAATAGTAGTTGATGCCGAAAACAAGCCTGCCTCTGGAATTCCGATTGTCATGCAAGGAAAAGATCAGCCTACAAGGCATGCTGTGACAGGTGACGATGGTCAATTTGTTATACGACGAATATGCAAAGGTCCCCTGAAAATTCAGGCAAATTTAAGTAATGATCCCCAAAAAACCGGCACAATAAGAGCGGAAGGCGGTGACCAAAATGTAAAAATCATTTTTGGTCAGGATATAGTTCAAACGAGGCATGTTTCACTTATTGGCAAACAATTGCCCGACCTTCAGGAATTGAACATTGACTTGTCGTCGGCCGACGTCAAAGACAAGAGAGTGCTGATTAACTTCTTTGATTTTAACCAGCGCCCGTCGAGAAATTGCATTCTGCAATTGAGCAAAAGGGCACAAGAGCTAAAGGAAAAAGATGTTATAATTGTCGCTATACAAACGGCGAAAGTTGAACAGGTAAAACTCGATGAGTGGCTTAAAGAAAATGATATAGACTTCTTCGTTGGTATGATTCAAGACAACGAAGAAAAAATACGTTTGGCGTGGGGCGTAAAATCTTTGCCATGGCTGATTCTGACGGATAAGAAACATGTTGTCACTGCCGAAGGTTTCAGCGTCGATGGATTGGATGAGAAAATAAGGGAGACCGAAAATGAAAAACGCTAAACAAAATATCTTAATTATTGTGCTGGTTTGTGCAGTCTATGTATTAGCTGATTCGGCAAAAATTCCGTATCAGACAATTCGAGACAAGCCGGCCGGCACGTTGGAATTGATTCGTGGTGATCAGATGGAATCTGCCGATGTTCCGGATAAGGAGCGAGTTGTTCATTTTCCCAAAGATCGTTCGTTGGGAAAACTTTACATTCAGAAAATAAATGAGTCCGATGAGTTCGGATTATGGTTCCACTGGACACGGATCGGGGAAGAAGGCGAATATTTTTGCCCGGCCCGGGGAGATGTTCGTATCCCGGCCGGCAAGCGGCTGATTCTTGTGATTAGCCCTGCCGCCCTGAGCGATTTGTCCGGCCTGAAAAAGCTTGGACCCGACGACCTTTACGGCATTGTGTTTGATATGTCACCGAGATATCCCGTCAGGGCTACGGATAAATCTCTGTCATATCTTACGCATTTAACAGGGCTTAGAAGCTTAGATATTAGGGCGACGAATATAACTGACAATAGCATGAAGTATGTTGCGAACCTTAAGTCTCTGGAGTCTCTGGAAGTGCCCAATCGCGTCACCAGCCGGGGCATGATATATATAGGAAAATTGACCTCACTAAAGCGGCTGTACTTTAGTTATCTTGATGGCGGAAGCCGGGTTTCCAATGACGGTTTGCGTTATCTGGCCAATCTGAAAAATCTTCAGGAACTGGCACTGGCGGGCGACCAGATGGGCGATACCGGGCTTGCTTATCTCAAAAATTTGCCGCAATTGTATTATCTGTTTATTCGAGGCCGCCGGTTCGGCGACAAAGGTATGGTCCACGTCAGGGAAATCCCCTCACTGCGGATGCTGGTTTTCCATGAAGGATTCGCCCATATAACAGACGCCGGTATGGTCCATATCTCACAAACGCCGCGTCTGGAAACTCTTTGCCTGAACGGCATGAATAATATTACCGATGATGGACTTGCTCTTCTTACAAAAATGCATTCGCTAAAAAAACTCGAAATCGGCAGCTCACAGGTTACTGATAAAGGGCTGTTATATCTTAGCCGTATCGCGACGTTGGAGCGTCTCGACCTGCCACAGCAGCAAAAGGGCATCACGGATGTGGGCGTAAGTTCACTTGCCAAACTACCTAATCTAAAAGAGCTCCACATTAACAGAACGCACAAATCCAATCCTGCAATGAATACGGAATATTATACAGATAAAAGCTTAGAGGCTCTTGCAGAGTGTAAAACTCTTGAGGTGCTTGGTATCGGCAGCATTGGTATTACCGATGCCGGATTAGGTCATGTAGCAAAATTAACTAACCTTAAAAAGCTGACTCTCTATGGCTGTGACAATGTTACTGATAAGGGATTAGCTGAACTAACAACGTTAAAATCCTTGAGAGATTTAAATATAACGTATGGACAGATAACTCTTACCGGCATAAATCACCTTAATTCCGTTACAAATTTGACTCGTTTGGATGTCTCTATACGGGAACGAGATTATGATTTTAGACCTGACGGAGTTGTTCTCGACCTTTCGACTTTAACCTGTCTCGAAAAACTACGTATGAATTTCATTGCCGCTTCGGATAAATTTGCAGATGAAGACCTCAGATGTCTGGCTGGACTAAAAAACCTTAAATGGCTGCATATTAGCCCACACGATTACACCGACAAAGGCATGACATATCTATCGAGCCTGAGTAATATGGAACGTCTTGTAATTGGCGGCAACGGCCTGACTGATGAAGGGCTGAAAGATTTAGCTGATATGGAAAATTTGAATCTTTTATCTATTACAAGTAATAACTTATCAAATGAAGGATTGCGTTATCTTGGAGAATTAAAGTCGTTGAGACTTTTAGATATTTCCTCCGGCACAGACTTCAGCGATGCGGCTTTGTATCGTTTGCAAAATGAGCTTCCCGAATTGACTCGGTTAAGAATCAACGGTGGGATTTTGTCTATGGAAAATACGTCGAGACGATAAATCTTTACGCAGATTTAGAATTAATACAGCAGATTTTTTTGACGTCTATATATTATGAAGGCCTGAGTAGTTTCGGTTAAAATATGGAAGATTAGGTTTTTAAGTGTTTAAATTGTAAAAGCAATTTAAGCTTATTAAAGGGGGCGAATAAATGAGAAATATTGTAATCTCGTTATTTATAATCGCGGCGGTTTTTCAGGCCGCGGATTTCGTATCTGCTAACATGAACTATACGGCAGAAAATGATAAGCAAGTGGCTTCCGAAGAACGAGGCCGGATTAGTGGAGAAGTTCGAAACTCAGGTACAGGCGAGCCAATCGTCGGAGCATATGTTGGTGTCGGCGACTTTGGAGACTCCGGCGGGTCAAACTATTCGAGACATAGCAAGCAGGGTCTTTTTGCAAAAGCTCAAACTGACGAGCAGGGCCGATTTGTTCTTGATGGCATTGCCTTTCGTGAACATCCGTTGGTGGTGACACATTCCGAATTTATCAGGCACGACCAGAAGGTCACGTTACAGAAAGGTTTTCCGGAGCCGCATGTTAAGATTGCTCTGCGACCGGCTGCTAGAATTAATGTCACAGTAGTTGATTCCTCCGGCAGGCCGCTCGAAGGATTCTGGTTATTTTGTCTTGAAGCTCTGGATGGGCGTCGTTTCATACCGCCCGGAAGAGACCCGCATCTTTCGTCGTTTGCATCAAGTATCTGGATGGAAAGAGTGATGAAGATCAATCCCGCCCAGAGGTCGATATCTGGAGCAACAGGATATTCTTTTACGGCGCTCGACAGCGGTGAATATTCTGTTGATGCGATTAAATTGTCCATAACCGATAATCCGACGTCGGCTCCTGAAGGAATGAACAGATTACCAATAGACACCTCCAGAATTACTTATTATGGAAGTGTTCCGAACCTGGCAATAGAGGCGGGGGAGACTAAAGAAGTTCAGATTGAGCCTGTGGATTATCAAAGCAGCGTGACAATTGTCATGCCGGAGGATACTGTAAAAAAACCTGAGATTCCACCGTTTATATCCATCAGCCGGGATGTCGGTCTTTTAGTTTGGTATGATGGGAAAGTGCACCACCCTGAGGATCATAGATTGGGTCGTCTGCAAAAAAAATCTCTATATTATAGTCCTGTTGTAGATGGCGATTTTTTTGAGATAAAAAATCTGCCGCCGGGCGGCTACAGTGTTTATGCCGGGCCGATTTATTTTATGAGTGCAGTTAAAATTGAAGTTTCGAGCGGCCGCGAAATAGTAGTTAATGTACCTCCTACAGAGCCTAAAGAAACCTCGAAAGTCAGCCTGTTGGGTTTTGATAATAAAGTTAAGCTCGAAGACAGAGAATACAGCCTTTCAGAGCTTTGTCAGATAATAAGCGCCAGAACCGATTCAAAGCCCCGGGTTGTTACGGATGCATCAATCGAAGATGAGAAACTCAAGCCCGGCGATCAGGAAATGACGATCTGGAGTCTGATGGAAGCAATTTATTTAGCCGGAGGATGGAAGCTATCTGAACAGGAAGATGAAGGCCTGATGCTAAATCCGGCACAATGAAAAATCTATACTTGAGCTTATGTCTGTAATACATTTGCTCAATCGCAAGGTGCAAATTTAAGTGATTATTTTCATAACAAGGTGGATGGACTTTTGGCGGGGACACCGACCAATTATCCTTAAAATAATGCTATATAAGGTGACTTGTTGGTCTGGACTATCGCACTTTATACATCGATATTATTACCGGGCCGATTGGAATCGACTCCAAACCGATGTTGCTTTACGATGTGTCGGCGTCAATACAGGGAGTGCTCATCTGGCCTTTAAGTGTAATTTAATGGCCGAGTTGTAAATGTTTCTGTTCATCTACAACTTGCACTACCGAGCGAATTCGTAAGCTCCCATATCCACAATCGCCGGATAATCAGGACTATCTGCTACCCCGGTATTCGCTGCGCCGGCATCATCCACAAAGCGGCTCAGCCCACCGAGGTCTATTGGGATTCGCTCTGGGCGGTTATCGTCGCCGTCAAGGTCATCGGCGTCTGCAGGAACCGCGGTGTTGTCACCAGCGTCAATGCAGGACGATCCTAAACGTATGCGCAAGTCATCATCTAACGTGCCGGCCACCTTATCGCCGCCGTTGGGATTTTGGAAAAGTGGGTTGGAATCGATATTTCCAGAGCCCCATGTGAATGTAGCCGAGCCTTCCCGCACAATCCCTTCGGTGCCGGCCGATACATTACAGTATGAGATCTCCAGATGAGCATTTCTATCGGGAGTACCCATCACTATGATCTGCGGTCTTGACGAGGATGTTTGACCCCGGATGATGCAGTTTGTGAATACCGCGTTGGCTTGCTGTATCGCCAGTGTTTCGCCGTTGAGGTTTGCTTCGGCGGCATTGTTGTTGAAGGTGCAGTTGGTCAGCACTCCGTTTCCATCCGTTATGGCAACTGCGCCACCGTTGCCGAAAGCAAGGTTCCCGCTGAAAGTACTGTTGATAATCGCCAAATTCCGACTCGCTCCGTGAACTGCTCCACCCGAACCGAATCCCGCGTTGCCGAGGAACTGGCAATTGGTAAACCGACAATCACCCTCGCCGCAGCTAAAGATGGCTCCGCCGTCCCAGGATCGATTTCCCTGGAAGGAATTTTGAATCACGATACCGTTGCTGTCTTCAAAGTAGAGAGCACCGCCCTGCATGCCGGCGTGATTATCCTGGAAGGAACAATCCCACAATGTAGTATGTGCCCTGAAGCTATGCACAGCTCCGCCCCATGCACCGGCCCAGTTGAACTGGAATTTGCATTCCAGCAGTACAGGCTCACCATAGAAGCATGAAATACCGGCTCCCTGGCCCCAGCCTTCGACGCCGTCGCCGGAAAGCTCACCGACGCGGTTTTCCCGTATCGTACAGTCGGCGATAACGATATCGCTGCGGATGAGCTGGATGCCGGCTCCGTCGTAACTGTTACCGCCGGAAATCGTAAAACCTTCGAGAGATGAAGTATTGTCAACATCGTGGGCGGTCACGACATGGAAGCTGTTATCCAGACGCGTAGCCTCGCCATAAAGGTCGTGGACATCGTGAACGCGGGCGTCATCCCCATTCAGGTCCCCGCTGAGAATGGTTTCGTACGAAACGATATCACGGGCGTTGGGATTCGCCGTACCGACTCCGGCATAGCCCCCTTTAAGTGCCGCGCCGTTTGGAATCGCGAAGCTGACCGTGTAATCCCCCGGAGTGCGGTTTTGACCGATGTCCGGCGTATAAATACCCTGAGCTACCAGTATCTCGTTGCCCTTTTGCGCCATATCGAGCGCATTTTGCAGTGAGGTCAAGGCATTCGCCCAGCTCGAGCCGTCGTTGGCGCCACTTGCACGCGAATCGACATAAATCCGAGTGCGCAGGAAGTTGGCTACGAGCGTATAGTGCGCGTCCACCAGAACTGAAGTAGATGCCGCGTTGGGATCCGCCACACTGCCGGCATCGACCGCGCTTCCGGACCAGTGTGTGAAATGATATTCCTCCTGAGCATTGGCTGCTACATCCACCGTGGTGCCCGGGACGTAGTGAAATACGTCTTCTCCGGGATTGCTGACCTGTCCGCCTTCGGTGGAGCTAATCGTAAGTGAGCGGTCTCCTGTAGTCTCCTGGCCGAGATTTGTCCAGGCGGTCTCCAGGCCGTTGGCGTTGCGGGCCTTAACTCGGAAGTCATAGGTTGTGTAAGCGGCCAGATCAACGCTGTCCCAGCTTGTGCCGCTGATCCAGCCGGAATCGGTGCCGTTTGTAGTATTTTGGCATAGATATAGAGTGCCGTAGGGATTGCCGTTGGTGCCCCAGTTGACCTGGATACTGTCGTCGGTCACATACGAGAAATCTGACGGGACCGGCGGATTGGCCAGAGTGTATGTTTCGTTGGTATTGCCGTAGGGCGTTTCGTCCCCGTCACCGTTGCGAGCCTGTGCTCGAAATACATAAAGAGTATTGGGCATAAGCGAGTTGCTGGTCCAGAGTTCGTTGTTTTGTTGCCATGCCGACAACTGGCTGGTGGTGACATTCTCGAACCGAAGACCCGAGCTTCCGCGATTCAGTCCGGTGGGAGTATTTTCCGATTTAACCTGTATGCTGCTGGCAGTTACGGCCCCGAAGATTGTCCCTGTTGGTGTTTCTATGGCCGAGTATTTGTGTGTTTCGGCCGAAAAATCTGTCTCCAAACCGGTAGCGTTTTGAGCTTTGACATGATAGGTATATCTGATGTTCGGCTGCAGGTGCGTATTATTCCACGACGTGAGGATAGTCCAGCCGGAACTCGTGCCGTTGGTGGTATTTTCGCAGAAATACAAGGTGCCGGGAGGATTGCCGTTGTGTCCCCATTGTGCCTGGAGACTGAAGGTAGTAACGCCGGTAAAGGCCGCCGGGCTCGGGGTATTTGCATTGGTATATGCGGAACCGATCAGGCTGTAAGGGGTTTGCTCCGCATCACCATTACGAGCTTGTGCCCGGAAATCATAGCGGCGATTAGGCTGTAATCCTTCACTGTTCCAGAAGTTATTGTCCTGCTGCCATGACGACATGCGTCCCGCAGTAATGTTTTCAAATCGCAGACCTGACTGGGCCTGGTCAAGACCTGAGGGAGTGTTCTCGGAACGCACCTGAATGCTGTCGGTTGTAATTGTGCCGAAGACAATGCTCTGAGGCTCTTCAATCGCCGAGTACTTGTGGATGGTTTCGGAAAAAGCGGTTTCGATGCCGTCACCATTGCGTGCTTTAACATGATAGCTGTATTTGGCATTGGGAGAGAGGTCCGTATCGAGCCATTGGTTATCGGTAATCCAACCGGATTTTGAACCGAGGACGGTATTTTCACACCAATATGGAGTGCCTGCCGGATTGCCGTTGGTGCTCCAGTGTGTAAGGAGACTATTTACAGTCACGTTTGAGAAAGCGGTTGAAGAAGGTACCGTAGCAAGTGTGTAAATATCGGCCGTTGGGCTGAAGGGAGTTCGGTCGGCATCGCCGTTGCGAGCCTGGGCACGGAAAGTATATTGAGTATTGGGCAGCAAACCATCACTTGCCCAGAAGGTATTTTCCTGCCGCCATGGAGATACCTGGCCGGCAGTTACATTTTCCAGCTTTACGCCGGACTGGCCCCGGTTCAGACCGGAGAGCGCATTGCTCGATTTGGTTTGAATACTGTTTGTAGTAATCTCGCCGAACTCAACACCGGCGGGATTTTCAATGGCGGTATATGCATATTTAACGACTGAGTATGCAGTCTCGTTACCGTTGCCGTCGCGTGCTTTAACACGGTAACCGTATTGGTGGTTGGGATTCAGGCCCACATCCGTATAACTGGGACTGAACTGCCAGAGCGGATCCGAGCCTCCGGCTCCGCCCGTGGGGCTTGAGACAAAGTCGAAGAAATACTCCTCCGGTCCCGAGATGTCCCGTGCGATATCGGCCGTCATAATGATCGACATGGTATCGAGCTGGTCGGGTTTGGCCGTCCATACTACCGGATCAGGAATCGGAGGAACTGTCTCGGTAAGTGTTACAAAGGTTCCCGTACGACCTCCGTCCCACTCTTCGGAATTCTCTGCTTCGACGGTGTAGAAGTAGAGAGTATCAGGGGTCAGGCCGGCGATTTCCTGGCTGAATCCATTGTTGCTGTAAAGGTTGTCAATCCACTCGGTGTACCATCGTCTTTCGTCGTATATCCAATAAATGAATCTGCATCTGCATTCTTCGCCCCCGTCATCCTCGAGTGTTGCACGAAGTGTCACTGTTGTCTCCGTAGGCTCGGCTGAGCCGGTGACAACTCTTGGGTATTTGATATTCGGATCATCTTCGTCATCTTCCTCATCTTCTTCTATTTCGTCGATCTCGTACACATATGAAGCCGCTACCCGGCCACAATATGGTATGGGACAGGCCCCATCATAGTATATGCCCTCGACCTCGACGATATCGCCGTAGGTTAGTCCGAGAGCCTGTTCATAGCAGATTTCGACGGAAGTTACATATTCCAGGATGCCCATCGGATCTTCAATCACTTTTCCAACAGAGACTTCGACCATGTATTGTCCGGCACAGATAGGGAAAATCTCCTGATGTTCGCTCGTATCCACGTAGGCCTGGAACACAACCTCACCGGTGCCCCATCCCGTAGTTTCACCAGGCACGGTACCCATTAGAATGAACATTATTGCATAAGCCGATATTGCAGACATGATATACCACCTTCCTCACTTAATCGTACAGAGACAGTTTTACCGGGTAGCCCTAATCCCATCATCCTGAAAAAGAAATGCCATCCGCGTGCCGTCCCTGCCGACTTTTATAGAACATTATTACCAAAATAATATTGTGTCACAGTAAGAATCCTCTGTCAAGGAAAATTTAAGCTAAATTTATCCTTGTTTTTGCCCTAATATATGGCGTTTTGGGCTTATAATTGGGAAAAAGATGGTTTTCAGAGAGACCGCCGGAGAAGCTTCGGAGAGATAATGCAGGCAACGGAATAAATTTTCGAGTGTATTCATTGTTAAAATCTGCCTGTTTTATACGAAATTTCTGTAACAGATTCATCTCTTTGAAGCCTTTAATTATGGATAGAGCATCTTTTAAGCTATTATAATCAACATGCGGCGTTTTTCAGGCAGTAGTATGAGATATATGATAAATATATCGAGGAAAACTGAAAGGGAAATAAAAGTGAATTATATAAAAAGGGTAGGATTGTTCTTGATATTATTAATCTTAACAATGAAACCTTTTCCAACTTTTGCTATTATTCAAGGGGATGTGGAATTACTCAAGACGGTTGCACTGAAGAACAAGGCAAATTTTGATTCTATTTTGACATGGAAAGGCGAAGCTTTTGAGGAGAGGACATCCACACGCGGAGACTGGTACGACTATATGATGAAAAACAAGTGTACCTTCGCATACGATCAGTTGCGAGATGCAGTACGATGGAATAAGGAGCCGCAAGAGTATCGGTTCACCAATCATGGAGAGTCGATGGTTCCTATTCTTGCTTTCTATAACTCGACAATGATAAAAGACAGAACTTACTTCAATTATTATGGTAATGAACAGCCGAATGATAAAAGCAAAATAGATTATTATCTGGTGATCGGTGACCCGGCATTGGCAAAAGGCGAACAAGACCACTGTCTTGATCCACGGGTTTTCCTTACCTATCCGGGGGGCGTCACAATCCATAGCAGATTGATGCTCCTGTACAATCACGCAAATGATAAAACTGAAGTCGGAAGGTCCGTTAAGCGAGAGGGAGACCTTGTTATATTGCAGTTCTCTGATGAAACCAGGATGTCAAGAGAAGTATATGATCTCTCCGCTGGAGGAAATATGGTTGATTACTACAGCAAGTCACCAACTGTTGAGATTACGATGAATTATACTTATGAAGAAAAGTCCGGGGTATGGATACTCAAGTCGTTTAAGAAGCAAAATATTAATCATCGAAAAAATGGAGAAGTTAGCAAATGGGCGAGAACGACAAACTGGACTAATTCTGTCGTCAATGTTCCGTTTGAGGAGGATGAGTTCACCATGGAGAAGCTTGGAGTAAAGCAAGGTGCTCGTGTTTCTGATCACAGGATACCCAGGGTATATATTTATAAAGGTACTTTAATTGAGTCTCCACTATCACCGAAAACATTGATAAAAGAAAAACTGCCGGATTTTAAAGACCTTGGAATAAATCTGTCGGCGGTTGATGTTAATGATAAAAAGATTTTGGTTAGTTTTTTTGATATGGAGCAGCGGCCGTCGAGGAATTGCATTCTGCAATTGAGCAAAAGATTGCAAGAGCTAAAGTCAGAAGATGTAATAATTGCCGCTATACAGGCGGCGAAAGTGGAACAGGCAAAGCTTGGTGAATGGATCAAGGAGAACGACATTACCTTTGCAGTTGGTATGATTGAAGGCGACTCTGAAAAGACTCGCTTAGAGTTTGGCGTTAAATCTCTGCCCTGGCTGATTCTGACTGATAAAAACCACGTTGTAACTAACGAAGGTTTCAGCCTCGATGAGCTGGATGAAAAAATAGAAACATTAAAAGCGAGGTAGAATAGACGTAAATATGCTGAACGCCCCAGATCCATTCGGCTTTGGCTCAAGGTGACAAGAGGCGATTAGGCTATTAGTCGTGGTGTTCTTCGATGTGTATCTGGACGTTTTCCCTGTAAGGCTCGGAGGGTTCTGAGTCGGCCTGGTCTATTTTTCTGCATGCCCAGAATATTTTTACCGCCGTAATGCCGCAGCCGATACCGGCAACAAAAAAGACCCCAGCGGCCAGATAAGCAAACAGCTCGGGCAATGCCACAATAATCACGCCGAAGCCAATCAGCAGCAGCCCGACGATGAAAATTGCCGCGGCGACGTTTCTTGATGCCTGCGAAATTGCGTTTGTGTAGTAGCGAAAAACCATGATTTATATCCTATCGGATTAAAGATTGAAAAAAAAGGCGGATTCCATATTTGTATGAAATCCGCCCGAACATATTTTCGGCTTAGTACATTCCGCCGCCCGGAGGCATGGCGGGAGCTTCTTTTTTCTCAGGTATCTCACTGATGACGGCATCTGTAGTCAGCAGCAGCGAAGCGATGGAAGCGCCGTTTTGCAATGCGACTCTTTCGACTTTTGTCGGTACGATAACGCCGAACTCGACCATGTCACCGTATTCCTTGGTCAGTGCGTTGTAACCGAAATTCTTATCTTTGCTTTCGATTACTTTCTGAGCTACGATGGAGCCGTCAAGACCGGCATTCTCGGCGATTTGCTTGATTGGCGCCACGAGCGCCCTTCGGACTATATCGACACCGATCTTTTCGTCTCCGTCTGCTTTTACCTTCTCTAAGGCCGGCAAGGCCCTGAGCACGGCCACACCGCCGCCCGGCAGAATTCCTTCCAGTGCCGCCGCCCGGCAGGCATGTAATGCGTCTTCGACGCGCGCCTTCTTTTCCTTCATCTCGGCCTCGGTTGCGGCGCCGACGTTAATTTGTGCCACACCGCCGGCCAGCTTGGCCAGTCTTTCCTGAAGTTTTTCCCTGTCGTAATCGCTGGTGGTCGCCTCAATCTCGTTGTTTATCTGCTGAATTCGACCTTTGATGGCGTCCGTGCTTCCGCCGCCCTCGATGATGGTGGTTGTGTCTTTATCGATGGTTACTCGTTTGGCCCTGCCGAGCTGTCGCAGCTCGATGTTTTCCAGCTGGAGCCCGAGGTCCTCGAAAATCGCCTCGCCGCCTGTCAGGATGGCGATGTCACTTAGCATTGCTTTTCGTCTGTCGCCGAAGCCGGGCGCTTTGACCGCCGCGACCTGAAGTATGCCGCGCAATTTATTGACAACCAGTGTTGCCAGGGCCTCGCCCTCGACCTCTTCAGCGATAATCAACAGAGGCTTGCCCTGTTTGGCGACTTTTTCCAGCACGGGGACGAGCGATTTGACCGTGCTGATTTTCTTCTCGTGAACAAGGATATACGGTTTTTCGAGCACGACCGTCATGTTTTCGAGGTTGTTGATAAAGTGCGGGCTGAGATATCCCCGATCGAATTGCATTCCTTCGACTAATTCGACAGTTGTTTCCAGGGATTGGCCTTCCTCGACCGTAATGACGCCGTCTTTACCGACCTTGTCCATTGCCTCGGCGAGTTTCTTGCCGATTTCGACGTCCTGATTCGCCGAGCACGTGGCTACCTGCTCGATTTGCTTTGTCGATGTCACGGAAGTGCTCATTTTCTGCAGTTCATCGACGATTTTTTCCACGGCCTTTTCAATGCCGCGTTTGACCTGCATGGCATTTGCGCCGGCGGTAATATTTTTCAGGCCCTCGTCGAAGATGCTCTCGGCGAGAATTGTCGCCGTTGTTGTCCCGTCGCCTGCGACGTCGGAAGTCTTCGAGGCCACTTCCTTGACCATCTGGGCGCCCATATTCTCGTATGAATCTTCCAGCTCTATCTCCTTTGCCACCGTGACACCGTCTTTTGTGACGGTGGGTGAGCCGAAAGATTTTTCCAAAACCACGTTTCTGCCGCACGGGCCAAGGGTGATTTTCACGGCTTCAGCCAGTTTCTTAACACCCTTTTGGATCGCGGCGCGAGCGTCAGTACCAAAAGCTATTTTTTTAGCTGCCATATTTTTCTTTCTCCTAATCTGTAGCTATTTTTATCAACTTACTTTTCGATTACGGCCATAATATCCGATTCACTCATTATCAGGTATTCTTTGCCGTCAATCTTAACCTCCGTACCGGCATAGCTTGTAAAAAGCACCATGTCTCCTTTTTTTACCTGTAATTTTCTCAGAGTACCGTCGTCGAGCATTTTGCCCTCGCCCACGCTGACGATTTTACCTCTTTGCGGTTTTTCTTTTGCGCTGTCCGGCAGGACTATTCCACCTGCTGTTTTGTTTTCCGCTTCAAGACGCTGAACAAGCACCTTATCTGCCAATGGTCGGATCTTCATTTTGTACTTACTCCTTTCGAAAAAGCCTTTAATATTATCTTATTTTATTCAATTACGATATTTTTTGCTATTCGTGCTGATAACACGAATCTATTAATTAAAACCATTATACACGCGGTCATTTCAAAGATAAAAATGACCTTAAATGCCTTTGTTTTTCGGATTCTTTAGCCGAATATGCCGCATCGGTATTTTTTCAGAAAAAGCCTGTGTAGTTGATCCTGGAGAATGCGCATATTTACGGGCTTATCTATTACACTGAAAACATCGAGTTGCAGTGCTTTCCCAAGCAACGATTTACCCGCCGTGCTTGTTAAAAGAATACACGGCAGCAGGGGATTATTCATTTTTATAATCTTGACTACCGCCAGACCGTCGGATGGTTCCGATTCCATATCAACAATCGTGGTATGGATGCGTTTTCTACGTATAATATTGACGAAATCGGCGGGATTTCCGGCTATGAGCAGGTTAATGCCTCTTGGCTGGAATATACAGCGCAAAGCTTCCGGCCAGGCCCAGTTAGCCTGACTGGCTAATACATTTATTTCGCCAAGTTGTGATAGACTCTTAACCATAGGTTTTTATCCTTATCCGATAAAATGAGCAAATATTGTGCCACAAGTCTTCTTAAAGGCTCGTGATTACACAATTCCTTTTTTCTTATGCATTTACGGCCAGCATGTATTTTTGTTGTTTCTGCCATAATCCAATTTTTTGAGCCTGCATTCTGCCATCCTGACAGATTGGAACTGTAGGAATTTGAAATTCCGGCAGAATCCCGAAATATTGGAAAATATAGGATGAGGATTTGTTGAAATAGATATTATAAGACCAAAAGTTTTTCTGTTTTGTGTGGCGAATAGTAAAAAATTTTAGTGGCGGAAGATAATATTCTTTCTTGTAAATATATTGCGGCGAAGATAATATGGGTAAGCAGCTATTTGGTTTTTTGGTTAACTTAGACAAGGCGTGTACCGATATAACACTGGTTATTTGCGGTAATTGTACCGTGTGAAATTTAATGTATATCGCATGGATTAAGAATCTTTCAGAGAATCTTCTTGTGTAAATATAAGGTGCTAAAGGGGATAGATAATGAAAAAGCTTCTGAATATCTCGTTTTTTTTATTCTTGCTGGCTTTGTTGTGCTCTTTAAGCTGCCAGGGTTGGTTTGCGCCAAAGGAAGCCGGCGAATCGGAACCGAATCTTATTGAAGAATTGGATTGGAGTCAGGCTTTCGAGGGTGGATTAAGTGCCCAGGAAGAACTAACGGCTTTGCCACAGGAAAGTATGCCTACTGATTACACAATAACCACCTCGAGTACGGCTCTTGTTTCCGTCAATGAATTAGGTTCTTCCGTTATATCGAGAACATATCCGTGGGCGGAATGCGGCATGGTTAGACTGGATAAAATTATGCCGAAGGAAGTCGGACTCAATAAGCCTTTCAATTATACCATAAAAATCACGAACCTTATGGATGCCGCGCTAAGCGGCATTGTAGTGACTGAGGAAACTCCGGCCCATTATAAGTTTATTAATTCGAATCCGACTGCCAAACAGGAAAATAACAAGCTGATCTGGGTAATCGATTCGCTCGGCGCCAAAGCCACCTTTCCGATAACGATATCCGGTATGGCGGATTACGCCGAGCCTCTGAGAAATTGTACGACCGTGCAGACGCCGGTTGTCCCGGCTTGTGTGGTTGTGGATGTTATCGAGCCGAGGTTGAAGCTGACAAAGACGGCGCCGGCCGAGGTTCTGCTTTGTGATCTGATTCCGGTCAAATATATAGTATCCAATGCCGGTACCGGAAGTATCCCGAACGTAAAGATTGTAGATTCACTGCCACCGGGCTTGAGGACGACCGACGGCAGAGGCGAACTCGTATTCGAGGCCGGTACACTGGGACCGGGTCAGGCGAGGGAATTTACTATTGAGCTTCGTCCCACCAGGACGGGAACCTATACAAGTAAAGCCACTGCGACCTCGCCTATGGGCCAAAAGACCGAATCGTTGGAAACAATGACCTCTGTAGGCCTGCCTGTACTCAGCATTACCAAAACCGGCCCTGAGAAACTGTTCATCGGCCGACCTGTGACTTATGAAATCACTGTTACAAACAAATCCGATGTTCCCGCCAAGGATACTGTTGTCGAGGATACCATCCCCGAAGGAATGACTTCCGTAAAAGCCACCGCCGGCGCGAAACTATCCGATTCGAAGCTGCTCTGGGAAATAGGCACTCTCGCGCCCAACACTTCCGAGATGCTTCGTATATCTTATACGCCGACCAAGCCCGGCATGCTGGTTAATGACGCGACGGCATCCGCATATTGTGCCGAACCTGTGACGGCTTCGGTAAGAACCGTGGTGACGGGAATTCCTGCCGTTATGCTTGAGGTCGTTGATGTTGAAGATCCGGTCAGGATAGGTAATCGGGGCACGTATATGATTACCGTGACGAACCAGGGTTCGGCTTCTTCCAGAAACATTCGTATATCTTGTATTCTGGAAGATAATGTGCAGTATATTTCATCCGCCGGAGCAACCGCCGGTTCTTTGACCGGTGATACCGTCAGGTTCCTTCCCTTAGGCAATCTTAAGCCGAAGGAAAAGGCCGTCTGGCGGATTATTTTTGCCGCAGTAAAACCCGGCGATGTTAGATTCAAAGTAGTTATGAACAGCGACGAATTGACCCGGCCCGTCGAAGAAACAGAGGCAACGCATCTGTACGAGTAGGAATTTGCCGCTCTCTAATTGAATACGACGCCACAACGCAATTTGAGTTGTGGCGTTTTTTTTATTCTCATATTTTTACATCCGGCGGAAATCGATTTGTCTCTTTTCAATTCCTGAATTCTGTTTTTTTTCGCACGAGGAGCAATTCTTATTGCGTTCGGGCGGCTGCCGGCCCGGGGTATTGTGGATTTAATATATACAAATATCTTGACATAAGTTGTGGCGGATATTTTATTATTTGTGTTTTGCGAGTGCCGGTTTTTTATAGTTATATTAAAAACACCTTGTTTAGGAGGCGTTAATATGCGGGTAATAAAATTTCTGGACGATTCTGCCGTTACTTATGACCTCACAAATCATACTCCGACTTTTACTGCGCAGCAGGTAGCGGCGGCCGAACATGAGCCGGGCAGGTATGTGGCCAAGCCCGTTATTGTTAAGGCCGACGGCAGGTATATGATGTGCGTGCTCGCCGCTTGTTATAAAATCGACCTTGGCGCTTTGAAAAAGCAGCTCGGCGCCGAACATGTTGAGTTGGCCCTTGAAAACGAAATCGGCGAAATATTCGAGGACTGTGAGCTTGGAGCCGAGCCGCCTTTCGGCAATCTGTACGGTTTACCGGTAATTATGGATGTGGCTCTGAGAAAAGACGACCATATCATATTCCAGGCCGGAACGCATGATAAGGCGATTAAAATGAGTATGGACGATTTCGTTAATCTGGTTGAGCCGAAGGTTCTTGAATTCAGCTATCACATGAGCTCTTGATTTGTCTATTTTTATATCGATATAAGCTCCGTAATTTTTCGGATTTATCTCTTTTGTTCGAGCAAGAAGCTGGGTGCGCCCGCAAATTAAAAAAGCCCCCGGATGTAAAACCGGGGGCGTGGAAGTACGATAGTTTTAATGGAACGGGAACTATCCGATTTCTTCGTCTATCCAGCCGAGAAGCTGCTTTAAATCATCCATCGTAATGTCACCCATGTGGGCGATTCGGAAGGTCTGGTCTTTGAGTTTGCCGTAACCGTTGCCGAAAATTGTATTGTGCTTGTCCTGTATCGCTTTAATAACTTCGGCGACGTTGATATTGCGGGTATTTTTGACCGTAGTTAGAGTGTTAGAGGCGTATTTTTCCTCGCAGAAAAGGTCGAATTTTTCCCTTGCCCATGTTCGTGCGAAGTTGCCCATTTCCTTATGGCGTTGCCAGACATTTTCCATACCTTCGGCCAGCAGTTTGTGGCACTGGTAATTCAGAGCCATAATATGCGGGATGTTCGGCGTGGTCGGCGTCTGG
>JAFGBG010000249.1 GCA_016933295.1 Sedimentisphaerales bacterium
ACCGGCTGCATCGTCCTTTGCACTATTGATACGCAAACCCGACGACAACCTCTCGACCGATTGGGCCAAGGCATCATAGCTCACACCAAGGTGTCGAGCAGCGTTTGCCGCCATAAGATTGTTCTTAATTGCTAACATATCATTGACTCCTTAAAAAAACCAGACACTTTTGTTTTGGCCATGCCAAAGACCGAATTTACTATATTAGAACCGGAATTAATAATGACGGAATAAACCGTTTCTATAGTCAATTATCGACTAAAACAAAACTTACTTGAGGAATTTCTTAGATGTTAAAAGGCTAAAATTGCTGGACCGGTAATCAAAATGAAAACAGGATAGATATCCCTTATTTACGCTATAAAGATTATCAAAACAAGCAAAAAAATGCTGTTTTTGGCCCAAATATCATATAAAAACGTAAATAATCACGAATATTTATATAAAAGAATGATGACTATTCATAAGAAGCCGCTGATTTTTTATATATTTACAGATTCTCTATGCCTGAAGGAATAAAGCAACATTATCATATAATACGGGAGAGGTGAGATTTAGAAAGGATTTTCTTAACTCTATCGAAACTGCTCGCAGAAAATTCCATAGCCGAAATATAACTATCAAAATCAATCCATAACCTAATTTATGCTACTAACATCGTATATCAATGTTATAGCCGGTGTTGATTTAATAAAGAACAGCCGGATAGTTTTTCCAGTTCGGACTCAGATTCTCTCAATTCAGACATAATCCTACCAATCTCCGCCGGATGTATTTGGTCACCTTCATATGCCAATTGTTTATATAAATCCCCCGTCAGCCATTTTTTGCCGAAATAAATCATATCTTTGATCTTCAGTATTTCCACACTCATCTCGGACAATCTCGCACTCGAGCCTTGTTCATGTACTCCTCTGGCACTTGCTACTCTCCAGATTTGCCAACCTCTCGACCTGGCGGTGAAACAATAATCACTGTCACTTCCAATAAACACAAAATTCTCGTCAAGCAGGCCAACTTCCCAAATCATCTTCTTCCTAAGCATCATACAAGCCCCATTTGCCCAGAGAATCTTTTCATCTCTATCGAAATCCGACAATCGACCCTGCAGATGTATTCCACATGGAAAAACTTCCCTGCCGCCCGCGAAAATCACACTTTCAGGAATTTGACTATCAATATGCAACGGAGCGCAAATACCACAATCGGGATGTGAGTCCATGAATGTCACCATCTTTTCAACGGCATCAGGCCCAAGATACATATCCTGATTCAATATGAGAATATACTCACAAGACCGGCTCAAATACATCCTGATCCCTTCATTAACCGCCGCCGTAAAGTAAACATTATCGATGCTGTTATCTCTAACGAATATTTCTATTTCGATTGTTTGGTTTTTCAGGTGTGTGATACATTTATCGATTTGTTCTTTACTTTTATAATATGGAATTACCACAGGGATCATTTTCTATTTACAACCTTTCCGCTGTACGGTCAACCTCAATTCATCGGCAACATGTCGGAACACAGAATCCCAGTCGCCCCAACGCTCCTGCCTGAAAAGTCGCATCGTTGGATACCAGGGGCTGTCCCGACGGTCCAGCATCCATCTCCACTCAGGAGCATAAGGTATAAGCGCCCAGGTGGGCTTACCCATCGCTCCCGACAAATGGAGTACAGACGTATCGACCGATATAACCAAATCTAAATTTTCAATAGCGGCGGCTGTATCGGTGAAATCGTCAAAATGCTTAGAGATATTTGTAACTGCTATCTCTCCGGCAAATTCTTCCATTTGCCGACAGGCCCGGCCTTTCTGTAATCCATATAACTTAAGACCTTCAATCGCCGCTAATGGCGCAAAACACTTAAGTGAACAGGAACGATAACGGTCATTTCCGTG
The DNA here is from genome assembly GCA_016933295.1 of Sedimentisphaerales bacterium. Lineage (GTDB taxonomy): Bacteria > Planctomycetota > Phycisphaerae > Sedimentisphaerales > Anaerobacaceae > JAFGPS01. Next base: position 1,907 of record JAFGBG010000249.1, read on the forward strand.
CTCTGGCGATCCCGCCCAAACGATTCCCACCTTATAATCCGGCCCGGCAAGTATTTTTCGCCAATATTCGGCCTTGGATGGATCTGCATATATATACGGCACAGGGGCGGGAATAGTCTCTATCGTTGTCCCGAAAATATATGGCATATCAAGTAAAGAAGCATATACATCATATTCCGATGATAACTTTTTACTCGGATTATACTCAACAAGCTCATCTACTCCCGGAAATCCCTGAAGAATTCCGATAAGCGGCTTTAACGTCTCGAATATCACTGTTCCGCCGCGGGCTTTAACCATAGGCAAATAACGGGCAAATTGTATATTGTCACCCAAACCCTGTTCATAATGAACCAATAATCTCTGTGACTCAAAAGATGAACCATCCCAACGCGGTTTACCGGTACGGTGATAGTCTGTAACAACCTTCAAATCCGCATTACGTCGCCACTTATACCCTTCCCAGCCTTTCAGGTAATCCCCCTTCAACAAAAGTGTAAGCGAAAGATTCCAATGTGCCTTGGCGTAATCCGGATCAAGGCAAATCGCCTGCCTGTAATTACTAATAGCTTCTTCACAGCGACCTTCATCCCTCAAACTATTACCCAAGTTGTAGTGGGCCTCTACAAAATCCGGATCAAGCTGCAATGCCTTTTCAAAACATACAATCGCCTCGTCGAATTCCATCTGCTCTTTAAGAGCAATGCCCAGATTGTTGTGAATTTCGGCATAATATGGGTCATATTGTATTGCCAGCTTAAAATAATCTATTGCTTCGAGAGTGCTTCCCTGCTCATTTAAAACTACTCCCAAATGGTTGTAAGCTTCGACATAATTCGGTTTCAGCCGAATCGCGTGCCTGTAATTTTCAATCGCTTCATCATATAATTTTTGTTTTTCAAGCGAGTAGGCCATCGTATTATATGCCTGTGCGAAATCCGGCCTAAGGGAGATGGCAATGCGGCATTTTTCCACTGCAGAAACATATTGTCCCTGCGACTGGAAAGCAACCGCCATATTGTGGTATGCTTCCGCATAATCAGGTTCTATTGTAATAGCCCGTTGATATGCCAAAAACGCCTCATTAAACTCTCCAATAGCTTCCAGAGCTATGCCAAGGGTATTGTAGTACTGGGCTTTTTGGTTGTCCGCCTCAATCGCCTTTTTAATAAAATCTACAGCCCTATCAAACCGCCCCTTTTGATATTCCATTATTCCTAAAGAATGTATTGCTTCAGGATTGCTCCGGTCGGCTTGCATGTTTTCAGATAGGTGTTTGTGATTGGAGTTTATCGTATCACCAGTGACAACAAACATCTGATTCACGCCTTCCGAAATTGAGAGACTGAAAATTGATTCGCTCGCATGCTATATAAGAACATTTATTGAATTATCCACGGCAAGCGATGCTTGTCCTCTTGAATCATTGCCGTAGTTAATACTATGAGCAAGCCATTCATGAACACCTGACGTATCGCGGTTATTTTCAAATAATCCCTGCTCTCCGGAATTGTGTTGTTGTCCATCACTGAGAAACGACTGGTCTGTCTGAGCTTCTTGTTTCATTTGTCCATTGCTTGTAAGCACAACATCAATTTTCTTTATATCGATACCGGAATCCGACAGGTTACGAATTATCTGTGGCAGAACCTGCTCGATCTCATTTCTTGTCTGTGTTTTGCTGACTTCCAATAAGCCGGTTAATTCAGCATTCCTATCCTCGAATTTTATACTTACTTGCCCTAATTCGGGCGGATTTAATCGAACGATTATTTGTTTGCCCGCCCCCTCTTCCTGCAGAGAGCTACGAATCGATTCAAGAATCTGCCTGCCGACATCAGTATTAATATCGTCTAATGCACTTTGTTTAGCCGGGCTATCGGTTTTAAGATTTTCCGTTGAACTAATGCGTAGCTCCGTGATTGAGTCATGACCGCCGTGAGATACCATCTGGCTGAATTCTGAAGTGCTGTAATTATCAAAAGACAAATCGTTGCGGCCTCTTGTTTGCTCAGATGAAATCTTGACGTTTAAAATTTCTTCTTTTTCAACAGCAGAACCTGCTGTTGTAACATTTAACGCATTTTGAAATTCTTTGTTGCTGTTGACTGTAGATTCCGAGAAGACTCGAAAATCGCCGGTTACTTCATCATTTTTCCCTTTAACAGGAAATTCAGATTTTATTGATTCGGTATCTGCATATTGTAACTTTTGCAGAGATATTCCATCCTTTGTTTCGAGAGAAATGGCATTTGCCCCATAGAGTACATTTTTGCCGCCCATACCATCAACTGGATTTCCATTTTCATCTCCCTTCTCATTCGCTATTTTCACGGCCATGATACCTTCACTGACAGGTATCTCCGGCAGTAATTTGTAGTGGCTCTGGTCTTTGGCAGATAATGCTATTTTAGTGTCTATGGCGATATTACCCTGAGCCGTTTTCCAACCTAATTCTTCAGAATCCCAAACATTATTTGCAGCATCAATAAGTTCCCCTGGTCCATCACTCAAATTGGTTTGGTCACAATTTTTTTCAGATAATACAGATTTTATCTCGGTCTGTAATATATCGATTGGTACAAAATCACTTTTTTCCGCTAATTCTGCTGCCTCTTTGATAATAAAATCATCATTACTTTTATCGCTGCCTGCTGACTCATCAATATTATCTTCACTCCTTGAATTTACTTCATCTTTAACTCCTACTACTTGTGACTCATCAGAAATTTCCGATTCAGGATCTTGATTAATTTCATCTCGACTTTCTCTGCATTTCTGCTCAGATCTTTTACTTGCAGTATCCTGCACATTCTTTGGTATACCTTCTTTTTCAATACCACCTTCACCCCCATCTATCTGACCAGCCTTTTCTATTTTATCAACAAGTAATATCTCATCGCCGCCCATATTGCCTGATTCTACATTAAACTCGAATAAAGCCTGTGAAACATTATTCTTATTCGCATCGAATTTCGAATAATACGAATTAGATACGTTCATTTGTATTGATATACTGCTCATTGTTATTAAACCAGAAGCTGATAATACTGCTTATAAAATATCGAATTATTAGTCAGCAACCACCGTGCCAGCAATTTTTCTACTTCCACTAAAAATCGCGTATCTCTCTATATTATAAGTGCTTATAAATATTAGAATTTACTTTTTAACACAAAAGAGTATTACCTTTTACGATTTATAAGGTGAGAAATTTTCCTACTACAGGAAAGAACTTCCTAACTATATATCATGAATATTTTTAATATCTCGAAACAGACATCAAAACAAACCTACTTGTATAAAATCCTGACATCAGTTCCGCTGAATAAAGTATGTTAATAATTATAAACAGCCGTTTTTAGAGCAGAAAATAGGCAAACAAACCGAAAATACCGACAATCCCACATTTGGCACAATTATTGCTGCTATATATTGATTAGAAAAAAGTTCGTATACAGATTATTTGGAAAACGGCTATGCCCAGGACTAATAGTGTAACAGATTTACTCGAAGCCGGCATAAAAGCAGAAAATCTTCGCCAGAAGACGATCGCAAATAATATTGCCAACCTTGAGACACCGGAATATCGCAGGATCGATGTAAAATTCGAAGAGATTCTTGCGAAATCTATGGATTCTTCTGGTTCTGTTGACTTAACTGATTTAGAGCCAGTGACTTACAAACCAAAACAAACACAGGTTAAATCTAACGGAAATGATGTCCATTTAGAATTAGAAATAGGTCAAATGATCAGAAACAGCCTTCGCTATAAGGCATATATCCGTCTTCTCAGCAAGAAATATCAGCAAATTGAGTTAGCTATGGATGTGAAATAAAAAAGTAATTACCGCTACAGCCTAAAAGCGGCAATTATCATTGAAGAGAAGGTAAAGGATTATCGATATGGAAATTGAAAACAGCCTTGGGCCTATAGATATTGCGATTTCCGGTTTGCGCGCACAGAATAAACAAATTGAAATTATCTCATCGAATGTAGCAAATGCCAGAACAACAAACGCCGGCGACGGAGAACCTTACCGAAGACTTGAAGCCGCCTTTAAATCAGATGGGGATTTAAGCGGCGTAAAGCTGGATCAAATATTAACAGATACAAGCGACTTTCTAAAGGTTTCCGATCCAGGTAATCCCCTCGCGGACGAGGATGGATATATCCTGATGCCAAATGTTAATCTTCCTGTTGAAATGATGAATCTTACCATTGCAACGCGAATGTATCAGGCTAATACCGCCGTTTTAAAACGTTATCAGCAAATGGTGGAAACCACTATCGAATTACTTCGTTAAATCAGGGAAATTTAATGGTTAATATTAATGCAAATGTAAACGGTATCCAAAATGCTATGAAGGGTATTCTGGAGCAAAACTCGACACAGTCCAAAATTAACTCCGGCTTACCCCGTATAGAAAATTCTGATAGCAAAAAGACAGGTTTTAACAACACAGTCAAAGCTATTAACAATTACATATCAGACGTTGACAAGCTCCAGGAATCATCGGATATGTCCATAAAGGATTTATTGTCCGGCAAAAATGAAGATATCACGTCTGTGGTTTCAGCGGTAGCAAAAGCTGATATCAGCTTCAAACTTCTTGTAGGCGTTAGAAACAAATTGATTGAAGCATACAAGCAAACAATGAATATGCAATTGTAGTTTATTATTAATTTGTTCCCCGTTCTTTATCGAAGCAATTAACAAATAAAGAGGCTCAATGAACTTTCTTCAGAAAATAGGTGCAATTTGGCAAAAGATTGGTTTGGTTCAACGGGTTTTGCTCATTGCCATCATTCTGACTTTTTGTGCCGTCGGCGCTTTTCTAACCCACTGGGCATGCAAACCCGATTTGAGAATATTGTATCAGGACCTTGATCCGGAAGAAGCGGCAAAAATTACCGACAAAATCAGCGAAAAAGGCATTACATACGAATTAAGAGCGGGTGGAACAAGCATCTATGTTCCAAAAGAACAGGTGTATCAACTACGTTTGGATATGGCAAAAGAAGGGCTTCCTGTAGGAGAGCAAGGCGGCTACAAGATTTTCGATAACGGTAAAATCGGTGTCAGCCCATTCGTCCAAAATGTAAATTTAAAGCGAGCATTACAGGACGAACTGGCCAAGAGCATACAAATGATAGATGGAGTGACTCACGCAAGGGTGCATATAGTAAGCTCCGAACAAACACTCTTTACATCTGAGGCCGGCAAAACTACCGCATCGGTTGTGCTTCGGCTAAAGCCTGGTTACAAATTAAGCCCTGTGAATATCGCGGCAATTACAAATCTTGTCTCAGGAAGTGTCGAAGGCCTGACATCGGAAAATGTAACTGTGATAGACAGTCAAGGGCGCCTTCTTTCGAGTAATTCCGACAACGCAATAGCAAACGGCGCCGGAACTGTCCAGGACTACAGAGAAAGAGTAGAGCAAAACTTACAGGATAAAGTAGAACAGATGCTTACTACAGTCCTAGGCCCGGGCCGGGCCACGGTAAAAGTTCACGCCGTCATCGATATAAACAGCGTCAGCACAGTCACGGAAAAATACGAACCAAAGGGAGTTGCCATTAAAGAAGAGATCACGAGCGGCTCAGAAACAGGAGCCGGTAGCGCTTCAGGTGAAGGTCAACCAGCAGCGTCTGGAAGCACAAAAAAGGATGAAACGATTGTAACAGAATACGAGGTCGGCAAAACCGTAACACAGGAAGTTGTTCTGCCGGGTGAGATAAAATCCTTATCGGTAGCGGCGATTGTTGACCTCTGGCCCACCGACGTCAACGAAGCCGAAACCGGCGGACAAACCGCATTGATAATGGATCCCAATGACGTCGAGCAGCTTATAGAAAATGCGCTCGGGCTTGATCTTGAGGGACGGGATTCTTTAAAAGTTGTCCCCGTCAAAATTCCCCGGCAAGAGAATCTGCTTTTAGACGAAGAACCGACCGGGGGCCTCGATTATATTGCAATTGCACGGCAAGGTTCGTTAGGAATAATGGCAATATGCGCGCTGCTTGTATTCCGTATGTTTAGAGGTGCAAAGAAGAAGGTAAAGACCGAAGCAGGGGCCCAATTATTACCTAAAGGTGAAGAAACAGCAGGTTTTCTGCCGGAACAAGTCGCGGTTTCACCCATGGCCTTCCGTCGACAGATAACCAGTGCTTTGGAAAAAGACCCGGAAAGGGTCCGGCAATTATTTACCAAATGGATTGAAGAGTAATTCCGCAAATGAGGATTGAGTAAATGGCATTGACGGGCAAACAAAAAGCAGCTATGTTGTTGATGAGTCTTGACGCAACAACTGCGGCGGAACTAATTAAGGGACTTAATCCCGATATGGTTCAATCAATAGCGGTTGAACTGGCATATCTGGACGCAACAGGTTTCAAAGATACTAAACAGAGCGCGGAGATTGTGCGGCAATTTTGCGACTCGCTTCAAACTAATAATGAATTCCACATCGACAACTTCCTCCGCGAGCTGCTTAAAAGCACTTTGGGAGAAAGCGGAGCCGATAATATCCAAAACCAAATACGGAATTTACTGTTCAAACGCGATCCTTTTATGACTATAAGGTCAACCGACGTACAAACGATAGCATCCATTCTCGGCAGTGAGCACCCGCAAGCCGCAGCAGTGGTTTTGTCGGAATTACCAGCTAAAAAAAGTTCGGAAATACTCAGCATTCTTGGAGAGGGAATTCGTCTGAGTGTCATCAGCAGAATGGCCGGTTCCGAAACTATAACCGTTGAAGCAAAGACAAGAATAGCAGAAACCGTGTGCAAACGTCTTGAAGCTGCTACCGACACAGGAAAAGGCGAAGTGGCGGTCAGACGCCCCGAAGATTCACTGAGAAAGGTCGCCGTTATTTTGCGTAATTTAAGTAAAGAGCTTCGAGACGGTTTGCTTGGAGCAATACGCACAAAAGATGAAAAAACCGGCGATATGGTGGCCGAACTGATGATAATCTTAGCCGATATACCTCAAATCACGGACAGAACCCTGCAGGAAGCCCTGCGAGGCATAGATTCACGAAAATTGGCCTTGGCGCTGCACAAAGCCGACAGGGTGATTGTTGATAAAATCAGAGCAAATATTTCAGAACGAGCCGCTGAGGCACTCGATGAGGAAATATCGCTGATGTCCGCTCCAAAGAAGGAAGATATTCAGCAGGCCAGGGAAGAAATCATTCGGATATTACGTGAAATGAACGAGAAAGGCGAGCTTGCTTTTATAGAAGAGTGAAACGATGTTCGGCCAACCAGTAATTATTCTTACCAAACCAATAACCTCGGCGAAGATTTTGAATACGTGTCCCGCACCTGTTGGATCCGCAAAAAAATTCAATGGGTGCGGGACTGAATTGGTCAGCCACACAAAAATTAACTCTGGACCAGAAGAAAATAGTGCCCTTCGAGATAATTCAGCAACTCAAAATGTCAATCTTTCACAAGCCTGCCGGATACTTAATAATATCACCGACAAGCTGAATGAAGTTTATGAAAACTTGTTTATGAAACACAGAGAGGAAATCGCAGAACTTGCAGTAGAAATTGCACGGAAAATACTTCTCCAAAAGGTAGAAAAAGGTGATTATGAAATAGAGGCAATCGTAAAGGAGGCGCTAAATAACGTTCCATCTCGTCGGGATGTAGAGATCCATTTGAATCCTAAAGATGCCGAGCAATGTCAAGAGGAACTCAGGAACGAACAAGGATGTACGCTCTCCGGTATTAAATTAATTCCCGATCCCGATATCGGACCTGCTGAATGTCTGATTACAAGCCCCAAAGGAACTGTCCATTCGTTTATTGAAGAGCATCTGGAACAAATCGGGGAAGCTCTCAAAAAGGCATGATTTATTATGGCTGTCAAAGTAGCAGATATTAATTCGATTGATTTCAGCAAATTTCATACGGCCCTGAATGAGGTAAAATTACTTAATTGTCGAGGTTCTGTTGTCCGGGTATCGGGCCTGACCGTGGAATCCAACGGCCCCGAAGTAGGAATCGGAGAGCTGTGCGGAATTCATATTCGTGACGGAAGACGTGTCATCGCGGAAGTAGTCGGTTTTCAGAACGACCATCTTATATTATTGCCCCTGGAGCACATAACCGGTATTTCACCCGGCGACACGGTCACTTCCCGAACAACTCCGCGTCATATCACCCTCGGCAACAGCATACTCGGCAGAGTAGTCAATGGTCTGGGAGAACCGATAGACAGTAAGGGGCCGTTGATTGGACAAGACAAAAAAGCACTGGATACAGGCAGTCCGCATCCGTTGAATCGCAAGAAAATAACCAGACCGCTGGCTCTCGGAATAAGGTCGATTGATGGAATATTAACATGCGGCAAGGGACAACGAGTAGGTATTTTTTCCGGCAGCGGTGTGGGCAAAAGCGTGCTGTTAGGTGATATAGCAAATTCGAGTGAGTCGGACGTCAATGTCGTCGCATTAATAGGAGAACGTGGCCGAGAAGTGCGCGAATTTCTTGAATCAGACCTCGGCGCCGGGGGGCTGGCTCGAAGCGTGGTTGTAGTCGCCGCCTCTGATACTCCTCCGGTTCAGCGGGTCAAAGCGGCATTTGTGGCCGTGACTATCGCCGAATATTTCAGAGACAAGGGCAAAAATGTTTTGTTCATGATGGATTCACTGACACGGTTCGCCCAGGCCCAGCGAGAAATAGGACTTGCCGCCGGCGAACCTCCAACGACCAAGGGGTATTGCCCGAGCGTTTTCTCACTAATGCCGAGGCTAATCGAACGCCTCGGATGTGCCGAGAACGGAAGCATAACAGGCATACTGACAGTTTTGGTGGAAAACGACGATTTGACCGATCCTGTAGCTGATAGCGCAAGGAGTCTGCTGGACGGGCATATCGTTCTATCGAGAAAACTTGCCGAAAGAGCTCATTACCCCGCTGTTGATATTTTACAAAGCGTAAGCCGGTTAATGCCTGCGGTAACAACGAAGGAGCACAAACGTGCCGCTCAAAAGCTCAGAGAAATATATGCTACGTACCTCGATGCCGAAGATTTGATTAACATCGGTGCTTTTTCATCCGGCAGCAACAGACGTATCGACGGAGCAATCGCCCTGATCGACAAAATCAGCGACTTCCTCGTGCAGCCTGTGCGGGACAGAACGGATTTCAATGAAACTATCCGGCGAATGACTGCGATAACCAATTCCTGGGACGAGCTCCTGGGTATCAATAATAAAAATTAATCCGGAATAAGTATCTTTTTAGGGATTTGAATTACTGGAAACTAAATGAAACGGTTTGTATGGCGCTTACAGCGAGTCCTTGACATACGAACAAAAGAGGAACAAAAAAAAACGGCAGAGCTTCTTGAGATAACCGATAAACTGGCCGTAACACGCGGTGAGCTGCTAATAAAAAGAAAAGCGCTGGAAGATATAATCGACAGCCTGACCGGCGAAAATCCAAAAAACCGATTGGGCAAACAGGAATTTTTTCTGGCATATTCTTATACGAGCAACGAACAGATTAAAAAGCTGAAAGAAAAAATATGCACTATGGAAATCCAGCAGAAAGAGAAAATAATTGAAGTTTTGAAAGTCAGGCGGCTCAAAGAAGGACTTGAAAGATTACGAGCCGAAGCAAAAATTCAGTTCATAAAGGAACAGGAAAAACAAGAGCAAAAGGAATTAGACGAGGGAGCTGCGGTTTTATTCGCACGAGTTCCTCAAAATTAGGAGAAAACCAGTGAGCAAGAAACTGATAATAATAACATTAGGATTAGGATTATTAAGTTTTGCCGGGACATTCGCCTTCGCCTTTTTCAAGAAACCGCCGCAGATAAGCTCTCCGAATGAGCCGGAGCAACCAGCGAACGTTCTCTCTGAGGCAGAAATTATATCGCAACAGCTGGCGATGATGAACACAACTGGACCTGCCGCAACAGCTCCTGTGGATACTACAAAATCCATGGCCGAACAGCAGCTTAAAAATCTGATTCACGATCTCCGCAAAAAGATGCAGGATTACGATAACAAACTCCAAAGCTTAAATACTCAGGAACAAAGACTTCAGATGGCCAGGGATGTTTTAAAGGAAGATCTCGAAAAACTTCACAGCCTTCAAATCGAACTTGCATCAATTACAGCCAACCTCAAAAGTGAACGTGAACAACTATTAAAAACCAGAATTGAGATAGATAAAAACGAACAAACAAATCTGCTATCAATAGCGGCCACCTACGATAAGATGGATGCAGGCAGCGCAAGTAAAATTATAACCAACATGTGTTCAAATGAAACTTCCGGGACAAAACAGAGCGCCCAAAACGAAGGCGTTAGTAAAAGTGACGACGCCGTCAAAATCTTATACTACATGTCTGAGCGTACCAAGGCAAAATTATTGGCCGAGCTAGCAACTTCAGAACCACAGTTGGCGTCGGTTTTAAGCCGGAGATTAAAACAAATAGTTGAGGCGAATTAGTACTATGGATATTGCGACTATTGTAGGAGTAACATTAGGTTTTCTTGTTGTTGTCGGCGCCATAGTTGTCGGCGGCGGATGGCAGTCGTTCGTGCATATTCCTTCTTTGGCAATTACTGTCGGGGGCATGTTGTGCGCGACTATGATACACTTTTCCCTGCCCCAGTTTCTCGGAATATTTTCGGTCGTGAAGAAAACAATCGTAACAAAAATACCTTCGCCCTCGGAACTTATCCAGAATATGGTAAATTTCGCGGCGATTAACAGGCGTGACGGCGCCCTGGCTCTGGAACAGGAGATTCCTAAAATAAATGACTTGTTTTTCGTTAAAGGTTTACAAATGTTGATTGACGGCCAGGATTCGGAAGCAATAAGAGACCTCCTCTCTCTCGAAATCGAATACATACGGGAGCGTCATTCAACGGGCAAAAAAATTCTGGAATTTATGGGAGCAGCCGCACCGGCGTTTGGAATGATTGGTACTCTTATAGGTCTGGTCCAGATGCTTAAAAATTTATCTTCGCCGGACCAGATTGGTGCCGGTATGGCCGTGGCCTTGCTCACTACTTTCTATGGTGCATTTACCGCTAATTTGATTTTTATACCTTTGGCCGGCAAATTGGGGATTTATTCCAAAGCGGAAACTACCGCAAAGGAAATGATTGTCGAAGGTGTCTGCTCCATCGCACAAGGCGACAGCCCAACGGTCATCCGCGAAAAAATGCAGGCGTTCGTCTCGCAAAGCAGAAGGCAGGAAGTAAAAGCTAACATATAATGAAACGCCCGAAGAAACAAACAGAAGATGAAGAAATGGCAGGTGCACCCGAATGGATGGTTACCTTTAGCGATTGCATGACCTTACTGCTGACATTCTTCGTGCTGCTTCTTTCATTCTCATCCTTCGATAATAGAATATTCCGCAGGTTAAAAGTCATTTACTCTACGGGCCTGACCACCATAACACCCCTTATGCGAAGCGATAGAGACGCATTTACGAATATACCCCCCATCATATACCTCAACGATCTCGACAAAGGCAGCGAAAAACCGACATTAGAAGTAGGAGATCAAGACGGCATATTAAAAATAACCGAGCCTTTTAATTCCGACAGAGGTATAGTATTCGTGATTCCATCGAATAAGCTCTTCTGGGGCAATGGTATGGCTATATCGAATCAGGGCAGAACCATGATGGATAAAATGGCACTTTTCTTAACAGGAGTGCCCCATCGTATAGTAATTAACGAACACGCGGCGAAGAACGACCAACCAGATGAGTCCCTCGGCCTGCAACGTGCCTGGGCTGTTATAAACTATTTAACCACACAACAAAATCTCGATAAAAAAAGATTCAGCATCTCATCAGAAAGCACTCTTTCCGAAAATAGCGGCGAAATTTCAGATTCGGATATCGACACAGAAAAAAACGGACGTTCCGTCGAGATCGTGTTGTTGGCACGGAATATTTACAATTGAAACTAAAACAGAAAAAAACTGAAGAACAGGGCCCCAAGGTCCCGGGGTACATCGTTACTTTTTCGGACATGGTCACCCTTTTGCTCACTTTCTTCGTTATGCTCCTGACTCTGGCCGATGTCCAGGACCCGGAGCTTTTTGATAGAGGCCGCGACTCATTTATTGAATCGCTCAGATATGTCGGACTCGGCTCCCTTTTCGGGCGGCAACAAATGCCAAACTTCGGCAGCCTGAAGAACTTACACTACATTCCCGAGCCGGATCAAACTTTCGAGAACAGAAGCATTGACGCCAAAGCGGAGGAATTGTCACGAATTTTCGAAGAACTCAAACAATCGGTGACAACCGTAACTTCCCGGCTAAATTCAAAACAAACTAATTTCACGGTAACGGATATCCATTTCCTGCCGGGCAGAGCGGACCTCGACAATTCGGCCACAGAATTTTTAACCGAATTTTGCCGCGATTTACATCTCAGCTCCAGCGGAAAACCGGGTATGATGTATGTTCTCGGCCTTGCACCGGAACAAAAAACGGAAAAAGAACAATGGTTGTTATCATCGAGGCGGGCAGAAACCGTTGCCAAGTTCATGCGTAATAACCTGAATACACTGGCCGAAGCCCAACAACAGCGAAATCCGTCCATATCGCCGTTTAAGTGGACGGTACATTCCTGGGGCGCCGGGCCCGGCGGAGAATGGGCGGGACGAGACAGCCTTATGTCCACAAGCTCGCAGATATTAATTGCTGTACTGAGATAACAGCGCATTTTACACACTTGTTCAGTTTTTCGACAAATTTATCGACAAAAAACGCCGTCTCAAGAACTTCAAGCCCACTTAAAACCCATAAACAAGCCTTTACATATTCCGGCACAATATTTGCTCTACATATTAACAAAAGTATATATGCTTATAAAAAATCGGCGGCCATAAGGCTCGGAGCTAATTCGGTATGTTAAACGGCGCGACCGCAGTTAAGAAAAAAACCATAATTTTTTTGGCTATAATCGCATTGGGCGGCAGCCTGTTAATCCTTCGAGGAAACCAGCCCGATACGAAAGCGATGAAATCGTATAATCCGGCGTTCGATCCTTGCCAACCGGCAAAAAGCGAGTTCGATTTAAATGCCCTGATAACAAAAGACTCAAATACCACTTCATCAAAAGATAATGACAACGCTTTAGGAGAACTTTACTTAAAAACAATACTCGCCGTTTTGATTGTGCTCGTTCTCGGCATAGCGGCGATATATGTATCAAAGAAACTTCTGCCGAAAATAACCAACCTGCCCGGCAAGGAAATTCATATAGTCGAGACGGTACACCTCGGACAGCGCAAGGCGATCCACCTGCTCGAAATCGGCAACCGGCGAATTCTCATCGGCAGCACGAATGAAACTATCAGCTCGCTTGCCGAGTTGAATCCGACCTTCATGGATTTGTCCTCCACGGAAACGGATATAAACTTTGGAAAAACCGATGAAAAATAACCTTAATAGAACCATCCGGAAACTATTTTTAATTCTTATATTTGCCGGTCCGTGCTTCGGGCAAAACTCGAATCCTTTTACACGAGCTCCCAATACCGATTTATCCGCCGTTGGAATACAACAACCGACACTGCCGACGGCAACCAGAAATTCCTCAAACACAGGCAATCCGGCAAATTCCGTCCCGAGCATTGCAGATTTAAAAAATGTCATTAACAAAGCTATGGACACCGAGAACCAGGATAAAGACTGGTCAACCCCGGTCAAGCTTGTAATCATCTTCAGCGGCCTGGCGATTTTACCGAGCCTTCTGGTAATGATGACTTCCTTCACCAGAATAGTGATTGTTCTGGCTTTCGTCCGCCGTGCCCTGACCACGCAAACAATTCCTCCCAACATCGCTATAATGGGTCTGGCTTTATTTTTGACTCTATACACGATGGCGCCCACTTTCACAAAAATCAACGACAGCGCCGTCCAGCCGTACCTCGCAGACAAGATAGATTTCCAAACCGCCGGAGACATAGCCGGCAACTGTTTCAAGGAATTTATGCTCCGGCAGAGCCGCGAATCCGATTTGGCTCTTTTTGTAAAAATGGCTAAAATCGAACCGCCCTCCAGCCTGATGGATATCGATATGCACATAGTCATCCCGGCTTTTATTATCAGCGAATTCCGAACGGCTTTCGAGATAGGCTGTCTGCTGTTTATTCCGTTTTTACTGATCGATATGGTTATTGCTGGTGTCCTGCTGAGCGCCGGCATGATGATGCTGCCGCCGTCGATGATTTCTCTGCCGTTTAAGCTGATATTATTCATTCTGGTCGATGGATGGGGCCTGCTGGCAAAAAGTATTAGTATGAGTTTCAACTGACGCAATACGGCGAATATCGTACGCCCGGTCTCTATGGGCCGGCAAAATGTTACAGGATACGAATTATGGATAGTAGTTTTGTTATTTACCTCGGTCGTCATACTCTCGAAACGGCATTGTTAATATCGGCCCCCATTCTTATAACATGCCTGGTCGTCGGTCTGGTTGTGACGCTGCTTCAGGCGGTTACATCCATTCGTGACATGACACTGACGATAGTTCCCAAGCTTTTGGCCGTCGGAGCGGTCATACTGATATGCGGCCACTGGATGCTCCAGATAATACTGAGCTTCGCCAACGAGATTTTCGGTCATATTCAACATATCGGGCACTAAACACATGGCACTGATAATCGAAAAGCTGCTCGGCGTGGTTATGGTGCTTACAAGAATTTCCGCATTCTTTCTAGTTCTTCCGGTTTTCGGCTGGCAAAGCATTCCCGTCAGAATCAAAGTCGCGATGACTTTACTGCTTACGATATTTTTCTCAATGCTCATTGAGCTACCTTCCTACGGCAGACAAGTCTCCAACATCGAAGCAATATTACTTATTTCAAACGAAGCCATATACGGCCTTGCCCTCGGCCTGGTCGCCACACTGCTTTTCGCCGCCGTAAAGATAGGCGCACGAATCATCGAGCAGCAGATAGGCTTAAATATGGCCGAGATTTTAGACCCGCTGACCGGTGAAACAACGCAGCCGCTAAGCAGCTTAATGGAAATGATATTTATCATTCTTTTTCTGAGTGCGAACGGTCATCATTTGTTTTTATCCATTATCTTACGCAGCTACGAGGTCTTTCCCGCAGGCACAATCCCCACGATTTCGATTCTCACCGACGGCATCATAAAATCCAGCTCCGCCATGCTGCTTGCCGGCCTCAAGCTGGCCGCGCCAATACTGGCGGCTTTTTTAATATTGATGGTCATTCTTGCCGTGCTCGCGCGGGTAGTGCCGGAGATGAATATTCTCTTTATCAGTCTGCCAATGCGAGTCGGTCTCGGATTTATAATGGTTATTATATTTCTGCCGTATTTCGGCTCATTTATTAACGAATTCGCCGATTTAATGGGCAAATTACTGCCCATATAGGATATTAAAATGCCGGAGCAACCCGCCGCCGAAAAAACAGAACAACCAACACCAAGGAAGCTTCGAAAAGCCAAGGAAAAAGGCCAGGCCCCGCAGAGCCAGGAGATGGCTTCCATCGCAACGCTTTTAGTTCTGATTGCATCAATCGGACTTATGGGGCCGAAACTTCTACGTTGGTTCGAGACGGAAATCAAAGACGGCATGTCCTGCGAAAATAGTGTTTTCGCGGATCCGAATACTTTTCTCGGCTTTATCGGCACAAAACTGATCGATTCTATTATCCTTATTAGCCCGGTCCTTGCGGCACTTCTTGCAAGCTCGATATTGGCCGGAGCCGCAGTAAGCGGATTAAATTTCTCGCCGAAAGCCTTAGGATTGAAATTCGACCAGCTTAATCCGGTCGCGGGCTTCCAGAAACTAATCAACGGCCGGTCCATGATAAGACTGTTGGTCTCGATATTAAAGCTGCTTTTTATCTCGCTCATAGCCTGGTTCTACGTGCAAAGTAAACTCGATACTCTTGCCGGACTTCGATGGGCATGGTCCGGCCAGATTCTTACAATAATATCAAAGATAATATTCGGCCTTTTGATACGAATCGGGATTGCCCTGCTTGTCATAGCCCTGGCGGATGTCATGTACCAGAAATGGAAACACATCCAGGACCTCAAAATGACGCGTCAGGAAGTCAAACAGGACCACAAGGAAACAGAAGGTTCGCCGGAAGTAAAACGCCGAATTCGGACAATACAGTACCAGATGACCTTGAAACGCACATTACAGGAAGTTCCCAAGGCTACCGTGGTCCTTGTTAATCCGACCCACGTCGCCGTGGCGATACGCTACGACGCCAAGACTATGGACGCCCCGATTATGGTGGCCAAAGGAGCCGACTATATGGCGGAGAAAATCAGGGAAATCGCCCGTGCCTACGGCGTGCCTATCATCCAAAGACCTGAGCTTGCCAGAACGATATATTCGACAGTCAAGCCAGGCGAGCCTATACCTGAGCATCTGTACGTCACCGTTGCACAGGTCCTGGCAGTTATTTATCGCCTGCGCCGCAGGAAAAAATAACCGATATTACACATATTCACTTACCATAAAAGAACTTATAACAAAATTGGGTTCGTTTTTTCAAATAGCTTTTCGCAATACACATCACGCATCACTCAATACGAGGCAGATTGGGTTCGTTTTCTTATCCCAGCCCATTCGACTTCGCTCAGGGTAAACTACGCTGTTGACGAAGCCGGATTAGCTTATTCAGTTGTCAAATAAGAGCTTATGCCAAAAATCCATCCTGAGCTTATCGAAGGATTGGGTTCGTTTTTTCAAATTACTTCATTGGTCGTATGTAGCATGTCGTATGTTGTAAAAAACGCGTTTTTCTGTGATTTTTCGACTTTTGCCCCATTCGACTGGTACTCAGAGCAGGTTCTTACTTTTGACTTGTCCCAAATTCCCTATCCGCTACGGCCCTTGAACTATCCTTAGTTCCGCCGTAAGGCGTACCTTACGGTAGATAACCATCTTACATTGTTCCTGCGGAAAAGCAAGAAAATTCCACAGTTTTTAGGGAAAACTAACTTTGGTACGGCGATGTCCAACCTGCGATACAAGCCTTATTAAGCAAAACACCTACGGATAAAAATCCGTAGGTGTTTACTCTTCAATCAATATTATATCATTTTTCGAAGCCTGCTATCGGTATAATCAGACTTACTACTTACGACAATCAGAGACAATAAAAACAGACAATTACTCTAAAGGAGTAGATAACAAAATGTCATCGATAAACACCGTGCCGGAACCACCGGTAGCACCTGTCTTCTCCAGACCAATGGTCACGGTACCGACATTATTTAGATTAATACCCAGTGAAGCAAGATCAATCGAGAAATCCTGCCACTGTTCTAACGCAATATCGCCGCTGAATATCTTCTTTACTCCGTCAATCTCAACATACATCTGCTCAGTCGAGGGATTATTAGCACTGCCATAAACCCAAAGCACTAACTGCTCAGGCGAAGCTACGGTCCAATCCGAGCCGCCCGGCAGATCTTTGGCATTCGCAGTAACTTCAGATATTCCTGCAGTGGTATTGTTATACATTAACGGTGCCGAATGGCCGCTTCTAACAGTCGCCGTCTCAAGAGAGGCTCCACTAATATAGCCCATTGTAGAGCCGTTTACAGCCGGATTGTCATATCCGTCAACCCATGTCAAATAAATCAGGCTACTGCCCTCTTCGCCCTGGGGGATGTCGTTGTAGGATTCGAAATCATCGACTACAAGAGATTCTTCGGTTGTGAAGTTCCATGTGCCGCCTTCCCAGACCTGGGCAGTACCGGCGTTATTGACCTCGTCAACTCGCCAGTAGTATGTACTTCCAAGATCAAGAGCCAACGGACCATAGCCGGCCCGGCTTACTGTCACAGGTGCAACCGTACCACCAATCACGGCCTGCTGGTCGATACTTATGTAAACGTTATGTTCGGCGGCCTCTCTTCCCGCCCTCCATCCCAAAGAAGTATCTATCGCAACATCTGTTGCCCCATCATCCGGGACCGGATTTCTTGCATTGGTGGGAATATACAAAAAGCGCACCTCGCTCAGGCCGTATTGTGTCATGAGATTATCGAACCAGTTAGCAGTAGCAGTAATCTTCACATATTTAACCGCCACACCACCGAAAGGAACCGTGGTAGTTGCGGCATAATTATTGGCGCCGGGCGCCTGATTGCATACGGAAACACTGTCATTCAGTATCCAATCAACACCGTCGGTTGAATACTCTACGGTAATATCTTTGAGACCAAGCCCGGTCAGCAAAGATGCTCCATTATAATTCCATACCAGCATCTGATCGAGTTTATAAGTTTTATTAAACTCATACTGTATCCACGCCGGCAATGTTTCATTCTCAACAGTGACCCACATATCATAAGTACTGTTTGAATGAAGGCCATCAACTAATCCTGATTCATTGACAGTATTTTCAGGTCCCTGGCCTTCGACCTGGCTGGAGGCTGTTGCGTTTATATTACCGGCGGAAATCGGATACGAAAAAGACTCGGTTGTGAATTGCCAGATATCTCCCCTGTCCCACCCGGAGACACTATTTGCCTCATCAACACGCCAGTAATAGGTTACGCCGAATTCGAGCCGGCCGGGATCATACGAGCTGGCGTCCTGACTCGGGCCGACCAAAGCAACGCCGTTATTGACATCGTCAAAATTGTCACTGAAATAAACGTTATGTCCACTTGTATCGGGGGCATACGCTCCCGGCGTCCAGGTCAGGTCCACATCAAAGGCTACTTCTTCCGCTTCATCCGCCGGGCTGGGCTTCCTCGCAACGCTTTTAGGTCCCTCTATTACGGATAGGAAAGGTCTCCATGCTTCTTCCGCGTGGTCGTACGTGGCAAGGTTCAGAAGACCATTGGAATTGTGAAAGACAAACTGTACGATCCCGTCCGTATCGGATTCAAGGACCTCAAGAACATCAAAAGTGAAGGAATCGCCCGGTTCGCCATCGGTGAAATTTACCCTCGTAACCAGAGTGGTTTTGCTCGGGTCAAGACCGCCGAGATCGTCAGTCTTGTTGCCCGGTGCATTATTCCAGGTAAGACTCCGTTCGTCCCAGTCGATATTATCGAGGCAGTTATCATTGACGTACGACACGTCAAAGTACCTGTCGCCAGTTTTGGGCTCATGCAGCGAAACGGTCAGGGTCGCCGATTTGAGGCTGTCGACGTCAAGCTCGCTGATGTCGAATTTGATCCAGGACTTGGCACTACTTGCATCACTCCTGATAGAGAGTTTGCTGGTGTCGTGCCTGTTGGTGTCCGGTTGTAGTATGTCGGTTCTGCAGCTCTGAACCGCCATGATGATAGTCTCGGCAAATGCCGCCGGGGCGGCGATTATACCCAGTACCATACCGAAACATACCCATAAAACTAACTTTTTAGACATAAACTGTTCTCCTTCCAAAAAAAAGAAATATAAAACGAACGATAATAACTTTCAGGCCCAATACATTTTTTTAGGGTATTAACCCAGGAAAATTTATTACCACGTGAGGCCTCCTCCTTCTGCCAAAGGCTCAATAAAAGCCATTAGTGAAAATTAAAAAACATCTTTTTTGAGTAGCTTATTCGTGGAATTCCTGTTCTTTTTCAATAACCTTCCTGCCAAGCCCATCCAAAAAACAAAAAAATTGAATACGACCAAAAACCTAAATCTACCTTTCTGCTTTATTTATATCAAATCCACCACCTTCCAGTCAAGGATAACTTACCGAATATAGCACGTTTTTCACCCGGATCGCCAAAAAGATGATAACAATCGCCCCCGCATTCTAAAACTGCCACGTCCGTAAAAATAGGGCAAATATCCGCCCAAGCTCAAGCCGAAACAATTCAGATTAAAGGTGGGGTAAATCCCACCATACTGGACTATATTATCCCCATATTGCTTCACCGCCATAATCAAATACAATGAAAAAAGCCTGTCTAAGAGTTGGATTGTAAATCAAGACTTGAATATCCGAAGTATTTTTGTCTTTAACTTCTTGCGTTAAAGCATAAATCTCAGGATTATCCCATGATTCGAGAGTGTACCAGGAAGGTTTGTGAGAGCCATATATGGAGAATCCACAACCAGTAGGATTGGGAGAATCTTTCCATGTGAAGCAAAGGCTGCCACTACCTAAAAAACCAGTGATCCGAGCCTCTTTAAGAGAACGCGATTTGATAATAAGATCCATATCCGCTCTATATATGTTAAAACTAAGTACGTACCCATAACCTCCGATTTGTTTTGGCTGATCGGCCTTTATATTCGTTACAGATTCCGGAATGGGATTCATTACATACTGTCTAAATATATCCTTCGGATCCGGTCTTGGCCCGGAAAAAAGGAAATGAATCAGGAGTACGCAGGCACAGATTAAAATAAATATAACAATTGAATAAAATATCATAATCTTATGTCGTACCATTTCTACCTCATCCAATAATTAAATCAGAAACCAAAAATTGTCCAATCAGGCGATTAAAGATGGGGTAAACCCACCCTACCGTACTTTTTTGAGTCGTGGCTATCGAAGGTAACAATAAAGATATAAAAATCCTACGGTTCCCACGCATATATATAAACAGTATTGTCTAAATCGTTTATAAAAACA
>JAFGBG010000250.1 GCA_016933295.1 Sedimentisphaerales bacterium
TCCTACGGCACTTTTTCCTTCTATGCCGGACAAAATCTGTCCGCCTGTGACTATCGGGCCGTAACCGCCGCCGCTCATGCCTTTGTTAAACGAAGCGACCGCCCCGAGGAAACCAACCTTAAGCCACGAGAATTTGAATTCTTTTTTCAGACAAATAAGAATCAGGATTCCCATTGCCAGTACCAGCACTCCGATATAAAGCTTTAGCCAGAATTTCGGAATATTGACTGCGGTAAAAACCGCCGCGATCGTCCCGACGATGCTGCACGCAGACAACAATAATGCGATTTTCAAATGCAATGGAACTGTTTTCTTGAACTTCTCGATATAACCGAGGGGACTCAGCATATTCGTAATTTTAAAAATGTCCGCCGTCGTGGGTTTCAGATTTACATTTCCTTCTCGATGATGGAAGAAGCCGGCAAGAAGTCCTGAAACCAGTTCGGACAGCAGAATAACCGGGACAACCTGGAGCGGGCTAAAATTGAAAAGCAGAAGTATAGGCATAAGCGTAGTCCCGTATCCCATACCTAATGTTGAGTCCATATATTCGCAAAGAAAAGCCAGAATGACTATTACAATAATTATTCCCGCCGATAGTGCAAGCATACACATCTCCAGATTACATATAGCCGAGCGAGCGAAGTTTTTGCATCATGTAATCATCTTCCTTGTCCTGCGCGCGGCCGCTTCTCTCGGAGATACTGCTGGTTCTTAGCTCCTCGATAATTTTGTCTATAGTGTCGGCATCCGAGTCGATCGGACTGCAGCAGGTTTCACATCCGATACTGCGATATCGCTTCGAGTTTTTTGCAAAATAGAGATCCACTACCGGGATATTTTCACGTTTGATATATTCCCAGACGTCGATTTCGCGCCAGCCGAGCAAAGGATGAACCCTGATATGTTCCTCCTCTGAAGCTTTTGTCTTATACTGGTCCCACAGTTCCGGAGGCTGATTCTTGTAATCCCATTCGAAATCTTCATCCCTCGGGCTGAATACTCTTTCTTTGGCCCGGATGCCGTGCTCGTCTCTTCTGATTCCGAGATACAGAGCCTTGAATCCGTGTTTGGCGATGGCCTGTTTCAAAGCAACGGTTTTAAGTTCGTTACAGCACTGGAACTTTCCTTTTGTAGGGCCGACACCATTGCGGATTGCTTCCTCGTTTTCGGCAATAATCAGCTTCAGATCCCACTGTTCGGCATATTTACTTCTGAACTCGTAGATTTCCTTGAACTTGTATGTGGTGTCGATATGGATAACCGGAAAGGGTATTTTGCCGAAAAAGGCTTTTCGGATAAGCCAGAGCAGGGTGGTGGAATCCTTGCCGATCGACCAGAGCATTGCCACGTTTCGGAACTGGCTGTAGGCTTCCCTGATTATGAAAATGCTTTGATTTTCCAACCTGTCTAATTGACTGGAACCATTTGTCATACTAAGAACACTCCAAATAATTATAATTGGCTATTATAACAAAATCTCAGGCGTTTTCTCATATAAAAACTGGATTTCCCATTTGGATACTTAACAAACATAGTCTTCTCCGTACGACATCGATAATCTTAAGATATTCAACTTACATGGTCAAGATATTTTTTTTGAGTTAGTGTTACTAAAAAGTAAAATACACTTATTTATGTCACGAGCTGCTTTTTCGCACCTGCCTGATAAAGTTCATCTCTGAGAGTTTGAAAATAGCGATGCAAAGTCAATTAAATCCTGACTTTTAAAAACGGTTTCGATAGAAACGCGAAGACCATTGAAGCAATAAAAAAGTAGATTAACCACCAATCGGTTCCGCTGGTTTTGGACCGGCGCTCGGGATAGTCGATAGAGACAGATTGGACGACCGAATCTGAGCCGAAAGGTTTTTCTGCCGGATGCATTAAAATATCGACCCAGTTAAGAGCCGGCCGTATGGCACTTACTCGCATATAACTATCTCCAATCGCCAGCTCCTTTTCAATTTTATCCTGAGCAATATCGAAAGTTATATTGTGCTTTCCATTCTCAAGGGCTTTGATTTCCCAGCATATCTCCCGCTTACTGAATATCCTGACCGGGCCGACGGTCACTTCAATTGCGGATGTCGGTTCTATGTTTATAGTCGGCCAGTTTTCTTCGATGTTGCCGTTGAGTTTTGCGGTTACGACCGCCGTTTCTCCCTGTCGCAATGGTCGTAACTGGTACCATAAGCTCATTTGAGCAATAAGCAGCGATACCGGAATAATCATAACCAGCATAGGGACAATTGAGTACAAAAGTAGCAGAAAAGCGCCCTTAAAAACCCTCACCTCCGCAAGCAATGTCACCGATATGCTGTCCTTAAAGAGCTTGAGCGCAAGCATATTGGCTTTAATATCGTCCCGGATTTTGCCGATGGCCTGTTGATTGGAAGTGTATTTGAATACGATGAGCAGGAGCACGCCGGCTATTGCTGAAATTATCGTATTGGACAACCATCCCGGCAGCGATTCGACCGGAGCGAGAACGAGTTTCCCGAAAGAATTCGTTAGCGTATTTATCAGGCTTATAATCCGAGCGAAGAAAATCATTACTCTATATAACCCAGTCCACGAAGTTGTTCGGCGGTTTTTTCGTCCGCATCTGATTGTTCATACTTAGCCACTTCCTGTTCGATAATATGTGTTATGAATTCCTCAAGGCTGCTGTATCCGGCGGCGTCAGCAGCGTTTTTTGCCCTGGCAAACAGAGCCGAATCAATTTTAATCTTAGCCATGTGCTAATGCTCCCATAAGTAATATTTTTTGTTCGAATGTATCGATACGCTTTTTTTATTATTTTTCATTCTCGTATCCGTTCATGCTGTGAATATATCTTTGCCTTGCATTGAAGGCGGAATTTCTATGCCGAATTTTTTCAGAACCGATGGCGCGATATCAATCAGTGCCGGTGAGGCGGCATCGATAGGGCGATTGCTGAAGATAACCCCGGGCACTTCGGAAACGTCCGCACAGTGGTCCGCGCTCCAGGCCGAATCGTTGTCCAAAAGTATTTCATCGGTAATATCGCCGAGGCAGGTTGCCCATGACGCCCGGTAGTCGCGGCGGTAGCCTATCACCAAATCGGGTGCAAGTGCCGTTGCAGGGCCTGTATATACTTTATCCGTGCGGTGCGCCTTGGCGATGACAGGCCTGCCGTTTGTATCTCTTACCCCTTCGAGTTTGGTTGATATTTCATCAAGCAGTTGCTCACGTTGCTCGCCTGGATCTACTATCCCGTCGCGTTCACGTCCCTTGAGATTGAGATACAAGCCGTTAATGCCCAGGCCGTATGCTTGTGTCCTTGACCAGTCAATTTCTTTGAAAATCCCCGTCGAATTCGGGGGGTAAAGATAGCCGTTTTCCCGCAGCCATGTGTTCAGGTTGAATTGTCTTTTGAAGTTGGCAAAGCCGTGATCGCTCATCACGATTATAGTGGCTTTGTCGCCGTAGCGCTTCAATATATCTCCCACTACCGAGTCCAGCTCGGTATATAGTTTGTGAATGTGGCGAAAACATTCTTTTGCATCTTCCGCCGAACGGGTGGGGTGCTTCAGTTCGGAATCCCACCATAACATGTGTGACTGTAAATCCGTGCTGGAAAAGTAAAAGAATAATAGGCCATCGTCATAATTTTCAAAGGCATACTCAAGCAGTTTTAGCCGCTCTTGCAATACCATACCTGCCTGGACGCAAAATTCATCTTCGTTAAAGACGTTGTTTGACAGCGCCTTGTGGTCTTCCTGAAATCCGGTTGTATAGAACAAGCCCAGCCGGTCCGAGATTTCCCCGATAAACTCCGGCGGCTCGGTTATCCGAAGAGCCGAATTTGACGGGTCGCTGTTGAGGGGGCTTGCGTACAGCCGGAAGTTCGGAGAGACCTCCTGCAGATAAAAGCGGCATATCGCCGTCAGGTGCTTGTTTGGAATAGGGCCGGGCAGAGACATCTCGAAATCCAGTTTTATCCATCGGCTCCACTGGCCTTGCCTGAGCAGGATTTTATGCTTCTGAATTTCGACGGCGCACGAATTTGCCGCTATGTCACGGTGTACGAGAAAAGGAATAACCGACGGTTCAGGCTCTATTAAAAAGTTGTTTTGGGGGCCGACCAGCTTCGCGGCGGCGGTTTCATTCTCGAAAAACAGCATCGAGCGTTTGCCGCCGTCTTCGTCTTTCGTACGAACCGGGCCGTCTTCCGAAAAGTGCTGGTAAGTCCCGTATGTCCCCAACAAATCGGGCGTGCCCATCCCGGCAAGGCATTTGTGGCGCCCGTATTTCGAGTGACTCGGCGGATAATTCGACGGCAAATCATAAAATGTCGAGTCGATGCCGGCCTTATCGAGATAATCCCAGAAGGGCGTTCCCTGCCGGAGCAGTACAGTTTCGGGCGGTTTATGACCGAAGGGAGGAAAATTCAACTGCATCTTGTGTTTGCCTGTCTTCCAGTAACCGTTTCCGGCGATGGTTTTGGCAACGGCGAAAAACGGAGCGGCCTGCTCGGCCGGGTCACGGTGGATGAAATCGAATATCCCGTGCGAGCCGGGACCTGCGCCGTTGATAAAATTTGCCCAGGCGACGGGGCTTTGCGGCGGAATACTCGTACCGAGAACGCGATAGCCACCGGCTTGTCTGAGTCCGGCAAGATTCGGCATTTGCCCGGCGTTCATGAGTTTTTCGCTAAGACGCGGGTCCATACCATCGATCCCGATGATAATTACCCTGTTTGCCGGTCGGCGGTTTTTACTTGTCGCGATGGCAGGGCCGACTCTCGAACCCGCGGCCAAAGACGCCGCCGTCACGGCTGAGCGCCTCAAAAAATTCCTGCGGCTGAAATTTTCCTTATTACCGGATATCACTTTATTATCCCCAAAACATATCAATTCCGGCCTTCGCCGCTGTCGGTCGAGTTCGCATCGGCTACTGATAACGGCTTACCGTCCATATACTTCGGCACATCTACCCCGAACATCTCCAGTATTGTCGGGCCGATATCCATCAGCCCCGGCTCTTTCGCTTCGATTCTCCGGTTGCAGAACAGCACACCCGGGACAAGCGAATGGTCGATGCAGTGGTCGCCGCTCCATGCCTTGGTGTTATCATGAAAAATTTTGCCGGTGACCTGCCCGACCGCCGTCTCCCAGGATGCGCGGTAGCCTTTGTTGAAACCGACAAACAGATCGGGCGCCTCGTTTTTATATGGGCCTCGATAGACTTTCTGTGAGTCGTAAACCTGCTTGACTACGGACTCTCCGCCTTGTACAGAATCCGTCAGAGCTGCAAGTTTTGTTATAATCTCATTTTTCAGGCTTTCGGCTTCTGTTCCCGGCTCGACGATTCCACGTCCCTCGCGTCCCTTTAGATTCAGATAAATTCCCCCGAGACCGATGGCAAAAGCACGTGTTTGCGTCCAGTCAACACCGGTCAGATTTTTCTTGTCACGGCCGTCGTCACTGAGCGTAAGATAGCCGTTCTCTTCAAGCCAGCGGTTCAAATCGACGCCGTATCTAAAGCTGTTGAAACCGTGATCCGAAATAATCATCAGGACGGTGCCGTTGGAGTTACACTTGGCCAGAGTCTGGCCGACAAGGCCGTCCATCCGTTTATAAAGCTCCTCGATTTCGTTGCGCTCTTTTTCTTTCCGACGGGTTTTATTGGCCGGATGATCCTCGTCGATGTCACGCCAGAACGTATGCTGGATACGGTCGGTGCCGTCAAAAACACAGACGCACAGGCCTCGCTTGATTTTTTCGAGGGAATCGAAAAACATTTTTCGCCGTTCTTCGTCCGCATCGGTAGATTGTTTTATGAAGCCTTCGTCGGAAATAATTTTCTCGTTAAGAGCCCAGCTGTCTTCCGGCAGACCGAGCGTTGCAAACGGTCCCTGCCGCTTTGCAAGATACGTCGAGAAAATGCCCGGATGTGAAATAGGCATAGCGGGTTTGTCCGGATCGATATTTATCGGAGTCACGTACAACTCGAATTCCGGCTTTATGCTCGATAGAAGAAACTTGCAGATACCGTGAACCGTCACACCCGGGCCCGCCTTAAAATCGAGCTTTATCCAGTCGCTGTAGGTGTTTTTAGTGATGGTGTAATTATTGCCGCTGACGGTCAGTTTCGCCGTATTGTCGTTTTCGATTTTTATCACAAAAAGACATTTCAAATCTCCGTTGTCTTTGCGAAAGGGATTCGGCGGCCCGATAAGCTCGGCTTTTATCGTGCCGTTTTTTCCGGCCAGGATGAAGCTTTCGCCTGCCGTATGCTCGCCGCTGCCGTCACTGCGGCTCGTATAGAATGAAAACATCCCCTGTGTGCCGCGAATATCCGGAACGCACATCCCTGACAACTGTACGCCGTAGAACTTCTCCGGCGGAAATGTCACGGGCACGCGGATTATGCTGCTGAATATGCCGTGCTCACCTAAAAGTTTCCAGAAAGGTTTGCCTTTACGAAGCAGGCGGATATCGGCCTTGCCTAACGGAAGCTGATATTTACCGAGGCTGATTGTTCGCCGCGACGGCCTGATATCTACCGAGCTTAGCTTGGGAAAATATGTTTTTTTATCGCGGGTCAAAAAGTCGAATATATTGTGCTTGCCGGGATTGGAGCCGGTCTGAAACGAAGACCACGCCACAGGAGAAATCGCCGGTATGGTAGTGGCCAGCTTTTTGAAGCAGCCCTTCGA
>JAFGBG010000251.1 GCA_016933295.1 Sedimentisphaerales bacterium
AAGGTTTATCAGGAAGAAAAGATTCAGCAGGCGGCGGAAAAGCCCGTGCTTGTTTTACTGACCGACGCTCAGACCAACAACGCTCCTTTTGTCACAAGAACCGAGGCCCACGAGAGAGTGGTCAATCAGAGCCGGCCTGTAAAGCTGCTCAAGAGCATACTCACCCGGCGAAGCAGCGACGAATCCGGCAAAAGAACGTGGCTGATTCCCTATATGGGCGATGCGAGCTGTGTCGCCGCGGCGGGTTTGAGGTTTTTCGGCATAAACAGCCAGGTGCTGCCCACCAATACCCAAAGGGGGTACGAGCTGGCCCGAAAGCATATCTATACGGAAGTATGTCACCCGCTTAAAGGAGTGGTCGGCGACGCCCTTGCCTTTCTTTACGGTGAAATCGAGAGGGCCGGCAGGGAGTACGTTGAGAATAATTATCTCGTAATGCTGCCGACGACGAGCGGGCCGTGCCGCTTCGGAAAATATACGGAACTGACGAGAGAATTTTTAGACGTAGAAGGGCTGGAGAAAATTCCGGTAGCTGGCCCGTCTTCGGAAACGGATTATTCCGATATCCCCCTGCCTAAAGGCTTTTCGTCTTCGGACAAGCAGAAAATGCAGCAGATGCTTTTCAAGGGGATAAACGCATCCGATTTATTGGGTGACATTATCCTTCGGTTCCGGCCGTATGCCGCAGATAAAAACCAGGTCAAAACCCTCTACGCGGAATGCCTGAAGGAGCTGGAGGACGTCGTGCAAAACGGCGCGATAACCGCCGAGCTGGTGCAGTGGGGCAAAGATACGGTCAAAAAGTTCGAGGCCCTTCCGCTGAAACACAAACAACGCTTCCCGCTCGTGCTTTATATCGGTGAGATATATATGCGGCAGCACGATCCTTACACGAACTTCGTTATCGAGCAACTGGAAGAGCAGGGACTCGAAACCGTGCGTGACCCGATTACCGACTGGCTGGATTACGTCAACAAGGTTATTATAAGAAATTCCAAGAGGGATTTGAAGCTGCATATCGGGACGATGGATTTTCGCCGCGCCGTCAAAGACGCAAAAAAATATCTCCACTCCATCATCAAGGGCAAGTATATGTCCTCAATCGAGAAAAAGCTCGCCGAGCCGTTCCACCAAGTTCTCGAAGGCAGGCACGTTCTTCCGAAGCCGATGGAAATGATTGAGACGCTGGAAGCAAACCACGAGTTCCATGGAAATATAGAGGGCGAATCTCCCCTGAGCGCGGGCATTTCGTATCATTTTATGCGCGATATGATCCGGCCGAAAGGCGACGCTTATATTTCGGGAATCTTTCACGTCGGGCCGTTTACATGTATGCAGGAAGGCGTTGCTACGGCGAAAATCGAGGCGATGGCGAAAGAGCTGAGGAAAAAACAGCCGGACCTGGTCTTCCCGATTATCCACGCCTTCTTCGGCGATTCGGCCAGTGCGAATATAGATTCGGAAATTGCCGTCTTTGTCGAGCAATGCTACCAGAAGCGGCAAATGCTCAAAGAACGCTATCAACCGAAAACACCGGCGGAAACAGCCGCCCGAAAGCCGGAGATAAAAGAAATTTCTCAACCAAGGCGACGAGAAGAATCCGTCTCCAAAACCCACCCTGCCAGCCGATAGGATTGTCCGTTAATGTAAACACAAATATGACGTGTTAAAAGTTAAGGAGAACATAAAATGGCCGAAAAAAGAACATGGTTGAGCTTGTGTTTATTAACGCTGCTTATTATATTGGCGGGTTGCAACTCCGGCGCTTTCCAGATAGAAATGATACCAGCCGACAAGGAGCTTAAAGAATCACAGGTGCAAAAAGATAAAGGTTTTTTTATCTTCGATAAGATAGCGTTAATCGACGTCGAAGGGACAATGGCCAACGAGCGTCAGGGCGGGCTGCTGCGATCAGGCGACAACCCGGTAAGCACGTTCATAGAAAAGCTCGATAAAGCCGCTAAGGATTCCGACGTCAAAGCTGTCGTTCTCCGTATGGATTCACCCGGCGGGACGGTCGTCGCCGCCGATATCATGTACCATAGCCTGCAGGAATTTAAGCGTAAATCGAAAAAGCCGGTTGTGGTTTGTGTTACGGGCATGGCCTGCAGCGGTGGATATTACCTGGCCTGCGCCGGCGACGGTATCGTAGCGCAGCCGAGCAGCGTTATAGGCAATATCGGGACCATTTTCCAGACATTCAGCATATCGGGAACATTAGACAAGGTCGGTGTAAAAACCGTCACTATAAAAAGCGGCCAGTTGAAAGACATCGCTTCGCCGCTACACGATTTGAGCGAGGATGAACGCCGGGTGCTGGAGGGGATTACCCATGAATTGTTTCAGCAGTTCGTATCAGTCGTACGCGATGGGCGCAAAAACATCGACGAACCGAAGCTACAAGAGCTTACCGACGGAAGAGTATTTACGGCAAAACAGGCTCTTGATGAGGAGTTGATAGATAAAATCGGCTACCTCGCGGATGGAATTACATGGGCGAAGGAGCTTGCGAATCTGGAAAAGGCTAAAGTGGTTATTTATCACCGGCCTTCTTCATATACGCCGAACGTTTACAGCTCGGCTTCTGCTAACGCTGCCGGCCTTGAAGCGCTGGTCAATTTCGAGCTGCCGGACTGGCTGACTACCGGCGGAACTCAGTTTCTATACCTCTGGCAGCCGGCGATGCATTAGCCGTTGCTTGAAGAATATTATCTCTGCTCGAAGCTTCTTGTTGTGTGTCGTATCAAGGATAATTTCAGCAAAAACAGCGGAATTTCCTTGTATATTCGCCGGGATGTTGTAAGATAGATGTTGAACTAAGGATAGTTCACCAACACAATTCAAAAAGCAAAACGCAAAATGTAAAACCACAATTCAAAAACTTGTCCTGAGCGTAGTCGAATGGATCCAAAATTTAAGCCTATCGGCTTAAAGAAGACTTCAACGTACTGAACAGGCCAATTTTTAATTTTGATATGTCATTTTGCTCTTTTATATTTAGAGCCTGTAACAAAACCTAAAATTTAATCAGTGGTTTATCCGATAAAATATGCATAGGAAAACCCAAAATCTGATATTTTGT
>JAFGBG010000252.1 GCA_016933295.1 Sedimentisphaerales bacterium
TAATAAAGTTAGAGTACATTATCTATATTACCTATAGTCGCGCAAGTTAAATTTTAAGGGCGCGCATTTTTTTGTGACCGTTGGTATGATATCAGGTATGTAAAAATATAGATATAAAAGACAGTTTTTCCGAACTATCCAAAGACATTATAAAGGGGGTATCCGTGGTTTATTCAAAAGCAGTTTCCACAGGTAGATTTTTGCTATAATCGGTTTTTATCCAGCGCATCATTCCCAAGTTACGTATAGCAGAGGCAACCTCTACCTTTTTCTGGTCAGTATCCCAGCTTTTTTTCCACTGGAGGATATAATCAAAAACTTCTTTTTCCGGGATTCTTTCTCTGTTGGATTCTCGTTTTAATTTCTTAATAGTAAAAAGAACCGTCGACACTTCTTCAGCTTGATCAGTATTTTTAATGCGAATAAATAAGTCTGTCACTTTTTCGATAAGATGGGTATATTTTTGAATTATTTCTTTATGCTGTTCCTTGAGAGTTTCATATTGCGGGCCGACTTTAATGGCTGTCATTTTTTTCCCAAGCTGTGTTTCAGATATTAAATTGCTATTTGCCAATATAGTTAATGCCGGTTTTATTTGTTTTGAAAATGGCCCAAAGCTAGATTGTCCAAATGAAAAACCTGTATCCAGTTTCATTTCAGTTGCAATATAACAGATTTTCTGAAAAATCGTTCTACCAACGGGTTTGGCGTAGGGTTGTTTTTGAAGGTTATTAAGAATTTCAACCAATACGAGCCATTCGGGTTTTAATTTCCGCTTTTGTAATTTGTATCCATTTGTTTTTTTGAAGGAAGGTTGTGTAGAAAGAAATCTTATAGATAATTTTTGTCTTGGAGTTCCGTAGGGGGCATAGATTTCAACAGGAATATCTAGTTTAGATAATTCTTGATACATTAAAGGTCCTACGATATCCCACTCCAAACCACCATTACCACAACCAAGCGGCGGAAAAGCAATTGAAGTTACTCCCCAATCTTTATATTTCGTAGTCAGATATTCCAGCCCTTTAAAGATATCTTCAATTCTTGAAACAGACCGCCAGTGTTTTTTTGTGGGAAAGTTGATAATTGCTTTGTCATATAGTGTCTTAAAAATATAAGGTTTTCCCAGTTGCACATTTTCTTGTGCGCATCTATTTTCGTAGTCTTTGAACATATCAGGATAGTGTTTTTTAAATTCTTGTGCAATTCCTTTACCCATGATCCCAACGCAGTTAACAGTGTTAACCAGCGTTTGGGCATTCGACTTAAATAGATTTCCTATAAGGACCTTAACAGACATACTTATTCTCAATTAAAAGAATAAAGAGCTTTTAATATTTATATTACCAGAAAAACCTTTTTGTTGCAATTTCTGACTTACTATTTTATTGCATACATACGCACCGAATATATACTTGGGTTCAACACAATTTGGTACAAGGACTTCCGCACATTTGATAGATTTATGTTGCCATTCAAGGATTTGATTTTCTGGGTGTTTCCAACTCATAGCATTTATCATATCAAAATTGAGCCATATTAGTCCATCTGGATAGGAATAGAAACCAGCATAATCACTTGATGCATTTTGGTCAGTTATTACCACTCCAGGGAGATTTAATAAGTTTGGTGAAATACGTAAAACACATATTTCATTATTGTGAGCCCTTACAGCACTTAACATTGCGTTATGAGCATGAAAATAAAGATTTGCATAATAATGAAGCGGTTGTCCTCCAGGAACAATTTTTTTCTCTCTACGTTTTTGAATCAACTCCATTGCTATGGAATGATTGATTATACCTCTTTTTTTTCTTAAACGATAAGAAAGGATACCATATTTCATGATCGATGGGATATTAGCAATAGGCATAATATTATGTAGTTCTTTAATTTTCATTATGCGGCAATCAAGGGCTTCGGCTAAGTTCAACCGAATGTCTTGCTCATCCTACGATTTATTTCTCATTTCTATTGAAGTCGTTTCGAGTCTCGTATGGTTGGTTTTTAGATTTTATCTTTAGCTGCACCTTCTGGAACCTTCCACAAGATTGATATTATCAAATGAGATTTGAATTGACAATAGCAATAGTAGCGCATATCATTCTATTGTAATCTTAAAACTCACGAAGGATGGTGCAAGTTATGTCGAAAAAAGGATTTACGCATCTTCATTTACATAGTCAATACTCGCTGCTGGACGGCGCGATATCTTACGATAAGCTCCTGAAGCGCTGCAAAAAGCTCGATATGGAATCGGTCGCCGTAACGGATCACGGCAATATGTTCGGCGCTATCGAATTTTACACCAAAGCCGTCGCCGCACATATCAAGCCCATCCTCGGCATCGAGGCGTATATCGCACCGGGCAGCCGGTTCGACCGTACAAAGACGAGCATATCCGACGCCGCATACCACCTCATATTGCTGGCGGAAAATCTAACCGGTTATCAGAATCTGCTCAAGCTCGCCAGCGCAGGTTTTACCGAGGGCTTTTATTATCGTCCGCGAATCGATAAGCAGATTTTAGCCGAACATAACGAAGGATTGATTTGCGCTTCGGCCTGCCTCAAGGGCGAGGTTGCCGCGGCGTTTTTAAGAGGCGACGAAAAGGGAGCCCGCGAAGCGGCGGAAAATTATCTGAAAATCTTCGGACCCGAAAGATATTTTCTCGAAATACAGCATCACGAGCCGGACGAAACCGATGTCCGGCGGGGGCTTATCGATTTGGCCGGCAAATTGGGCGTCGGCTTGGTGGCGACCAACGACGTGCATTTTCTGGAAGAAGAAGACCACGAGGCCCACAACTGTCTTTGTGCGATAAGTACCGGCAAAAGGGCCGACGACCCGGACAGGATGATTTATCCCTCGGACGTGTACCTGAAAAGCCCCGACGAGATGCGGCAACTTTTCTCCGAAGCGGGCCAGGCCTGCGACAATACGCTGGCCATCGCCGAGCGCTGCAACGTTGAGCTTGATTTGAAGTCGCGTCACGCGCCGCATTTCGAGCCGCCGGATGAAAAAACACCGGAGGATTATCTGACCGAAATCTGCTATGAAGGGGCGAAAAATCGCTACGGCGAAATCTCAGACGCAATTAAAGAACGGCTCGATAGAGAACTGAAGGTGATCGAGTCGAAAGGATTCGCGAGCTATTTTCTGATTGTCTGGGATTTCTGTAAATTCGCGCACGAAAACAATATCGCCATCGGCGCACGCGGCAGCGGCGTGGGGACATTGGTCGGCTACTGCCTTGGTCTGTGCGATGTGGACCCGATTCGATACGATTTGCTCTTCGAGCGGTTCATGGACCCGCACCGAAACGAGATGCCGGATATCGATATCGATATCTGCCAGGCTCATCGCGGTGAAATTATCAACTACGTCCGGCAAAAATACGGCCACGTCGCGCAGATTATAACTTTCGGAACGATGAAGGCCCGCGCAGTTATTCGTGACGTCTGCCGCGTGCTCGGAGTGCCGCTGGGCGAGGCCGACAGGCTGGCCAAGCTCGTGCCGTTCTCGCTCGATATGACGCTGGAAAAAGCGCTGGAGACCGAGCCGGAGCTTAAGCAGTCATACGAGCAAAACGAGCAGACGCGGAAGGTAATCGATATCGGCAAAAAGCTCGAGGGCCTTGCTCGTCACGCCTCGGTTCACGCCGCAGGTGTCGTTATAGCCGATAAGCCTCTGACGAATTTTGTCCCCTTGTACCAGGCGTCCGGCTCGGAAGACCTTGTCACTCAGTTCGACGGCCCGACGGTCGAGAAGGTCGGCCTGCTGAAAATGGACTTTCTCGGGCTCAAGACGCTAAGCGTGCTGGACAGGGCCTGCATCCTGGTTCGCGAGATTCACGGAGTCGATATCGACCCGGAAAAAATCGACCATACCGATCAGAAAGTTTTCGAGCTTTTCGCAAGCGGCAAAACGAAGGGAATTTTCCAGTTCGAGTCCGGCGGAATGCAGAACCTGCTGATGAAAATGAAGCCGGACAGGATCGAGGATTTGATCGCCGCCAACGCGCTCTATCGTCCCGGCCCGATGATCCTGATTCCCGATTACATCGACCGCAAGCACGGCGCGAAATGGAGCCTGCCACATCCGATTATGACCGAGGTCCTCGAAGAGACCTACGGCATAATGACCTATCAGGAGCAGGTCATGCGGATTTGCAACCGACTCGGTGACATCCCTCTGCGCGAGGCATACACGCTTATCAAAGCCATCAGCAAGAAGAAAGCCAAGACAATCGCCAAGGAGAAGGAGCGATTCATCGCCGGCTGCGTCGATAAGGGTCTTTCGACAAAACAGGCCGAGCAGATTTTCGAGCTGATCGAACGTTTCGCCGGCTACGGCTTCAACAAAAGTCACTCGACCCGTTACGCTTTTATCGCCTACCAGACCGCGTATATGAAGACTCACTGGCCGGTCGAGTTCATGGCGGCGCTGCTGACGTACGAAATGGACAATACCGACAAGGTCGTCGAGTATATCAACGAGTGCGGCCAGATGGGGATCGAGATTCTGCCGCCGGATATTAACGAAAGCGGTGTGGATTTCACCCCGCTCTACGAAAGGGATGACGATGGCCGCCGCAAAAAGGGCGTTATCCGTTTCGGCCTCGCCGCGGTCAAGGGCGTCGGCGAAAAAGCCGTCGAGCAAATTATTGCCGCACGCAAACAGGCCGGCAGATTCCAGAGCCTTTTCCATTTCTGCGAGAACGTGGACCTCCGCGCCGCCAACAAGCAGGTGCTCGAAGCACTCATCAAGGCCGGCGCTTTCGATAA
>JAFGBG010000253.1 GCA_016933295.1 Sedimentisphaerales bacterium
ACCAGCGAAGCCACGACGGAAGAATCCACCCCCCCGCTGAGGCCGCAGATAACTTTTGCCTCGCCGACTTTTTCGCGAATCTGCTCCACTGATTCGGTGACAAAATCGCTCATCTTCCAGTCACCGCGGCAAGCGCAGATATCATAGAGGAAATTTTTCAGGATGGTCGAGCCTTTGGGCGTATGCGAGACTTCCGGATGGAACTGGACGCCGAAAAATTTCTTTTTTTTATGCCGGACCGAAGCAAACGGACAGGTTTCCGTCGATGCCAGAGAAGTGAAATCATTGCCCAAGTCATCGACCTGGTCGCCGTGGCTGGCCCAGGCGGTAATCGAGTCCGGCAGATTCGCAAACAAATCATTTCTTTTAAGAATAGTAAGATTTATGCGTCCGTATTCGCGACTTTTCGCCGGTTTTATTTTCGCTCCCAAAACCTTACATGCCAACTGCATGCCGTAGCATATCCCCAGAACCGGCACACCCAAATCGAATATTTTCGGATCGCATTCCGGTGCGCCTTCGTCATAGACGCTTGCCGGCCCGCCGGAGAGGATTATACCTTTGGGATTGAGCTTCGATAATTCTTTCGCCGTAACATCAGGTCGGAAAATCAGCGAATACACGTTCTGCTCGCGAACGCGGCGGGCGATAAGCTGGCTGTACTGGCTGCCGAAATTCAAAATTGCGATAGTTTCATGACTCATAATCAAAAACAAGAATACAGAAAACAGAAGTAAGAATAATGTAGGGTGGGGCTCGGCTACCTATGGCACAAGCTTCGCCGAAACAAGTGCCCCACCGACTTTATTAATTCATCAGTATAGACTCAACCTGAAAGCCTGTCAATCACGGGATTTTGATACACAAAAACCGGGGAGGAATTTATTTCGAATCGGCCATATCGTAATTTTTGAAGAAATCAACGACTTCGGGGAAAAAAGTATCCGGAGTCGGATATTTATCCCTGTTCTGCTCGTACCGGATTAAAAGGTCCGAAAGTTCCTGCATCCACAAAAAGCCTCTATCCACTTCGCCTTTAATTTGTCTTTGTGCCGCTTCCGGCCCCTCCGTCGCGGCCATATATCGCACGACACACGCCCTGACGAGCGATTCTCTCATCATCGTCTGCCAGTTGCCGTATGCCATGCGCTTCATTTTTTCCCTGACTTTTCCAAAGATTTTTTCGCCGGACTTTTCGAGCTGCGATAAATGAGCATCCACAATTTGATTTGCATAGGAATGGCAAAATTCGTGTATGATGGTCGGCAGCACGGATTTATCGAATTTCGGTTCCGACAATCCCAGAATTCCGAACTTCCAAACGCCAAGAATACAATAATATTCTTCCCTGTCGGCCAGTTTGACATGCGAGCCATAGTTACTCGGACCGTTTACCATGCCCAGAAAAAGATAAAAACTCGCATCGGGCCTGGCTCCAAAGAAATCGTCGAACCATTCGAGATGGGCTTCTTTATTCAGAAGCTTCTGCAATCGCTGCGCTGCTCTGTCGTACATCGGCTGTTGTGTTTGAATAAAATCATCGAACTTTGATTCCCGAGTAAACTGGCGGGCCTTTTCAAGAAATTCCCGGACATCTTCGGGGCGCCACCTGGTATCCAGACCACCCGGCCACGGCTCAAGCGGCAGTCTTAATTGCAGGCTGTTCGCATCCTGAAGATGGACCGTCAGGCTCATAGGGGCATCGTAACTTACGCCGTACTTTTTTCTCAATGACGCCGCAAGCTTAACGACCGCATGTTCCCGGTGCGGGCCGAACCGATCTTCAACGGCAGCGATGTAGCTCACGAATTTGCTATGGTTGTACTCAGGATTTCGAGCCAGGCAAAATATTATACTTATCAATTCCACCCTCGGATCGACCTTGATCTCAACCAGACGATTCTCGGTTGTTTTTTCCTCCGCTGCCGCCATTCCCAAAAGCGGTAAAAACAAAACCATCAAACTCAAAAGGAACAACACTTTTTTGCCGATAGGATTATCTTTCACTTCACTATCTCCTTTGCCGCCGAATAATTCGGGCAATCCTTGTAATTTTTAACAATCTCATTATAATAATGCGGATTAAGGTTTTAATAAAGCAACATTTAAGGAACTTTGATATGGCAAAAATTACCAAACTCGACGACATTGTGAGCCTTTGCAAGCGAAGAGGCTTTATCTTCCAGTCCAGCGAAATCTACGGCGGTCTCGCAAGCTGCTACGATTACGGCCCGCTTGGTGTCGAGTTGAAAAATAACGTAAAAAAGGCATGGTGGAAAAGCGTCGTCCAGATGCGCGACGACGTAGTAGGCATCGACTGCAGTATCCTGATGCACCCGATGGTCTGGAAATCGAGCGGCCACGCGGATAAATTCGCGGATTTAATCGCCGAATGCAAAAAGTGCAATACCCGCACACGAGTGGACCACCTTCAGGAAAATGCCGCCGAACAAACAGATGAGCACACCGAACATATAGCCATCGATGCCGCAATGTCCCAGGCACAAGATTTGAACAATAAGGTATGCCCTGCCTGCGGCACGGTCGGGCAGTTTACCGAGCCGATGCCGTTCAAGCTGATGTTCGAGACGAAAATGGGAGCAAATATCGACGATTCCATGACGATACAGCTTCGCCCGGAAACCGCGCAGGGAATTTTCGCCAATTTCAGGAACGTACTCGATACAACCAGAGTCAAAATCCCGTTCGGTATCGCCCAGATCGGCAAAAGCTTCCGCAACGAAGTCACCACCAAGGCTTTTATCTTCCGTACCCGCGAATTCGAGCAGGCCGAGCTGGAATTTTTCTGCGAGCCGGGCACCGACGAAGGGTGGTTCGAGCACTGGAAACAGGCCCGATTCAACTGGTACATCAATTTAGGTATGAAAAAAGAAAACCTTCGTTTCCGCGAGCACGACCCGGACGAGCTTGCCCACTATGCCAAGGGCTGTGTGGATGTTGAATACAAATTCCCGTTCGGTTCCGGCGACTGGCAGGAGCTGGAAGGAATCGCCAACCGCACCGATTACGACCTGCGGCAGCATCAACGCGGCATAAGAACACTTAACAAATGGTACGAGAATAACAGGGATCTGTCCAAAATTCAATTGGCCGACGAAGCCGGGGATTACAACAAAGGCCCGCTGTCTTATTTCGACGAGACCAAAAAAGTGCGTTATATCCCATATGTGATTGAACCAAGTGCCGGTATCGACCGAAGCGCGCTTGCCTATCTTGTCGATGCCTACGACGAGGAAGAGGTTCGCGGCGAAACAAGAAACCTGCTGCGATTCCACCCGGCCCTGGCTCCGGTCAAAGCGGCGATTTTCCCCCTGGTCAAAAAAGAAGGGATGCCGGAGGTGGCTTTGAATATATATAACGAGTTGAAGAAATATTTTAACTGTTTCTACGATGAAAAAGGTGCGGTCGGCAGACGTTACCGCCGGCAGGACGAGGCCGGTACGCCCTTCTGTGTCACCGTGGACGGCCAGACGCTCGAGGATAACACCGTTACCGTCCGCGACCGCGACTCGATGGAGCAGGTCAGACTGCCCACGGACAAAATACTGACCTACCTGCGAGAAAAACTGGACTTGTAAAAAACGCTACAATCTGATAAAATATTGAATATGACATATACGATTCGTCACGATAGAGAACAAGAATCGATAGAGGCCAAAACCCGATGGTTCCGGTCTCTTTCCCTGAATGCCCGCATGGAGATATTCTGTAACTTTACAGATATTGCTCTGTCGGTTAATCCTAACCTGAAGGATCGAAACCATGCTCAACCGGTTGCAGGACGTATTCAAATCCTTTCAACAACATGATGTGAGATATCTGGTTATAGGCGGAGTAGCCTCCGTTCTATACGGTGTTCCCCGCGTCACATTCGATCTGGATATTCTGATTGAGGCTACGACTGAAAATGCCGGGCGACTTCTTACTGCTTTGGAAGAAGCGGGATTCGGCACAGCTACCATAACAAATGCAGATGATGTTATAGCACATGAAATCACTATCTTTAACGACCGCGTAAGAATAGACGTACAGACCTACACACCCGGCGTTTCTTTTAAAGACGCCTGGCTTCGCCGCAGGATAATAACATTTCAAGGACAGGATTTCTTCATTCTATCTAAAGAAGACCTCATTAATACCAAACGCGCCTCCGGACGAAAAGTCGATTTGGAAGATGTTCGCCTGTTGGAATTACCTGACCAGGATGATACATAATCCTGACCTACCTGCGAGAAAAACTGGACGTGTAAAACATCCGGCGTGCATACAATCTCAGAAAAGCTGTTAAACTCAAAAAAGGAAATCGAGATAACCTTTATGGCCACGGATAATTATCGCCTTTGATGGAATTGGCGGCTGACTGGAGAGCCTGCAGATTATCTATTGCGTCCGTACCACCTTTTGAGACGGGTTTTATGTGGTCGATCTCCCAGCCCATTATACTGTGTTTACCATAGGAATTCCGGCAGATTTCATTGCTTAATATGTCACGTCTGAAATCCGTCGGATCTTTGCCTTTTATCTCAGCGGCCTTCTCCCAAACGGCACCGATAACAGTCTCATTAAACGGTGCTCCCCCAACTGTCGTATTGCGTTCTCTTGCCATTAACCACCCCCATCCTAATGACAGCCCCAAAATGCTTCGAACTGACTAATCATCCTGAATATCCGTAAATATTAAACCGAATTCAGAATCAATATCCCTTCACAACTACAAAGATTATCGTCATTAAATAAAGCTCGTATAACCGAAAAAACAAGAGACTCAGACAGAATCGAAAAAAATGATTTTCCAAACGACTTTTCGGACAAAATACAGCGATTATCGGGCTAATTAACTCAACGGCTCAACCCGGCTGCTGTTTTCAAGTTAATCGTCAAAGCTCGACAGTATTCTCTTTTCGCAAACCAGTTTTCGATGTATAATCCCGTTGGCTGTAGAGATTTGAAGAAAGCCGCACCCTTGAGCGTCGCGTTCTGTGGAAGAGATTGCAGAGCAGAAATTATAAAATATATCAATCTCGGACGAAAAGCCGTTGCGGCATAATTAATCGTCCCGAATGAAAAAAGCAAGCGAGCAAAGATTATATCACCTGTGATAGAACCAGAGGGCAAATATGACCGAACAAAGCCGTAACAACCAGGGAAAAACAAAACGCTTCAAAATGCGTGTGCGGCCGGTTTTTACCATCGTGCTCGCATTAGTCTTCTGCCTGTTTTTATGGAAATTTTACATCTGTCAAACGGCATATGAAAAACTTGTCGCTATCGAAAAATCACGCGCCGTCGATGACTCTGAGAATGCGGCAACCATATATAACAAACTTCTCGAGCGCAAACTTTCCCTCTTCGAATATGACTCTCAATACGCCGCTTTAGAGGAACCGACACTGGCAAAACCCTGGTCCGGCAAAGATTACCCGGAGCTTGTAAGCTGGTTCGAACAACGTCGGGACATTGTCGAAGATTTATTCCGGGCCTCGAAAATAGAAAAATGCCGCTTTCCGATAACCGATTTTCCCAAGGGTGCTGGTTTGCACGGCCAAAGATTAAAAGCAATGGAAGAATGGACGCTTTT
This sequence comes from Sedimentisphaerales bacterium, assembly GCA_016933295.1. Lineage (GTDB taxonomy): Bacteria > Planctomycetota > Phycisphaerae > Sedimentisphaerales > Anaerobacaceae > JAFGPS01. Next base: position 5,600 of record JAFGBG010000253.1, read on the forward strand.
CCTTGTCCGCGCCGCGAACAACGATATCGCCGACGGCAGAATCGAGCAGGCCCTGGAAAAATGTTTCTGCCTGATTCGCATAGGCAGGCACAACCGCCAGCAACCATTCACTCTGGATTTTTATCGCGGCCTCGCCATCGAGTCACTGGCATTACAAAGAATGCGTATCTGCATAGTGGAAAGCGACCTGACCGACGAAAACCTGGAGGCCGCCGAAACGGCGATTATGCAATCAAACGATGAATGGACACGAGATTTTAATAACATGCTGCAGGTTGAAAAACTCTATATAAGTACGCTGCGGCACATACCCACCCAATCCGGCTGGTGGTATGAATTGAAAGCATGGTGGCAAAAAAAGCGGGATGAGAAGGCTAAAATCGATAAATTACACGAAATTTATACGCGGCTGCTCACCGACCGGCGGGGAAATCAAGTTCTGATTGCCCTTCGACGATTCAAGAACCAAAACGGCCGCTGGCCCGAAAATCTCGAAGCGATTTCGCTTTTCGCCGATAAAAATATTTTCATCGATCCGCAAAACAACAGTCCCTTTATTTATAAGCTTGAAGGTGATAATTTTATCCTGTACGGTAAAGGACCTAACAATATAGATGAGGGCGGAACAGATAAAAACGGAGCCGACGACAGAGCCATCTGGCCGCTGCATATCTCTCAAACCGGCAGGGAAAATGCCGCGATGGAGCAATCCGCTCCGGAAAGGAAAAAACAAAATGACAATTGAACAAAAGCAGAAAAAGCCCGGCCTGATCAAAATAATCTTCAAATGGCTCGGCCTGAGTATTCTGACTGTATTATTTCTGTTGGCCCTTGTCTTTGATGCGCCTACGAAATTTATAATTTTTCTGCTGATTATTTTGGCCGCTTTTACCGCCCTGCCCAGGCCGGCAAGAAAATGGTTCTGGCTCGGCGTAGGTGCTGTAGCCTTGATTTTGCTTATCTGGATATTTCTGCCCGAAGACGACATCGGCTGGCGTCCATATACCTTCGACGAGGAACTTGCCGCACTCGAAACTAAGTATGCGATACCCGACGAAAAAAACGCCGCTCCGGCTTATTATGAGATATTAGAAACTCTGGATATAGATTCGAATCAGCCGAAATTCTTTATCAAATCAACACCGTCATCAAGAAGCGAACCATGGTTTTCAAAAGACCATCCGGAGACTGCGCAATGGCTGAAAGGTCATCAGGAAACGATAGAAAAATTAATACAAATATCCGGCAAAGAAAAATGCCTCTTCCCGTTTATTATCGACTCTGTAACACAAAGTGAGAATATGGAATCATTGGCAAAAATCCGTCGATGTGTGTTTTTATTGATCGCCTGTGCCAATAACGATATTGCCGAAGGCCGAACAGATGATGCCCTGAAAAAATACATTTGCATTCTACAAATAGCCAACCACTTGTACCAACAGCCGGAAATGAACTATCACCAGATGAGTGTAATCGACAGTCTGAGCCTGGAGAAGCTGAATCGCTTCGTTATAGAAGACCAACCAACCGCAGCTCAGCTTGAATTAATTTCCACTTCTATAAAAAATCTTGAAAATAACTGGAGCCGGGACTTGAGTAACATGCTCGATTTTGAAAAATTGTATGCCAAGAACCAGCTTAGCGGCATGGTTTATGAAATTAATCCAAAGGGCAAAACGAGATTCAGCCGCGGCTCACTTTCTGCAACATTAGGAACAATCCAAAGCCGAACTTATCAACGTAGAAAATGCGCGAAATTAGGCATGATTTTCGCATGGCTCTATATTCCTTCTTCGCCGGAAAAGATAAGCGAATTTGTCGATGCCGGCTTCGAAAAACATTACGCCATGACCGAGCCTGACTTTGATTGGAATACTCAGAACGATCAATTTCTGCCGAGATTCAAGCTCAATTACGGATACATGGTCGAAATGACTATATCTCTGACTTGTCCTGTCTATTATCGGTTACGCGAATCATATCTCAGGTATCTGTCCTTGCGCAGAGGTTCGCGACTGCTTATAGCAATCAGGCAATACAAGAATGAAAACGGTAAATGGCCTGACAGTCTCGATGATATTGCGACAAGTGTCCCCGCCGAAGCCTTAATCGACCCTGCCGGAGGAAAGTTCGATTATGAAAATCACGGCGAGCGTTTCTCTCTATACGGCAAACTGATTAATATCTGGCCACAGTAAGTCGGAGGGATAAAAATCATGACCGAAACAAAAACGCAAAACAATGACAAATTTGAACCTATAGAAAATAATTCTATCTTACCCAAAAAACGCCGCATATTCGCTTCAATTCTCAAATGGTTCAGTCTGTGTATCCTGACAATATTATTTTTACTGGCTCTTGTTGTTGATGCACCGCCGAAAATATTCATCCTTCTATTAATTTTTCTTGCTGCATTTACCGCCCTTCCCAAACCGGCAAGAAAATGGTTCTGGCTCGGAGTAGGTGTCGCATTTGTAATTCTGATTATCTGGATTTTTCTGCCGGAAGACAACACCGGCTGGCGCCCCTATACCTTCGATGAAGAAATAGCCGCCTTTAGGTCAAAATATGCCATACCCGATGAAGAAAATGCGGCTTTGGCTTATTATGAAATATATGATAATTATAATCCGGATGCGAATTCGCCTGACTTCTTTAAAGGCTCATACCTTTCTTCATTAACTTCATTAGACAAGCCCTGGTTAGCAAAAGATCATCCGGAAATGATTGTATGGCTTAATGGTTACCAAGACTTGCTCCAAAAACTTATCCAGAATTCCCAAAGACAAAAATGTAGATTTCTTATAATGCCATATGATGCGGATTCAGACCAGAAATTTACGGAGGCATTACCGAAGATTCGCTATAGTGTTTTTTTGCTAATCTCAGCCGCCAATAACGACATTGCCGAAGGTCGAACTAATTCTGCACTCGAAAAATATTCCTGCGTATTTAGAATAGCCGACCATTTACATCAACAGCCTGCCTTTGTCCCAGTTATGGTTAATTGGGCGATAAAGAGAAAAACTTTGGAAGCTCTCAACCATTTCATAATAGAACAAAATCCAGATATAGACCAGTTGAAACAAATCGCAAATCTTCTTAATGATCTTGAAAACAACTGGGGCACTGACTGGCACAATATGCTCGATTTTGACAGATTAAAGGCCAAAAACTACTTCGCCGGTTCGGCTTTCGAAGTAAATAAGGCAGGAAAAATCAGACTCAGCCGCCAGCCATTTTTTGAAGACAAACTATCTCAAAATGCTCTTGATAACAAATACCAGACGGGAGTTTTTGGAAAAATAAGAGCGACATTGAGATGGTTATATATTCCTTCCTCACCAAAGAAGATTGCTGGAATTGTCGAAGCAGTCTTTGAAGAACAACACGCTATGGCTGAGTCGGATTTCGACTGGGATAAGGTTGATGATTTCCACTTTAATTGGAAGCTTAATAATCAATCCATTATTCGAACGCTTTTATACAATAACGAATCCAACTATAAACAGATCCATGAAAAATATTGTGAATATCTTACATTATGCAGAGGTTCGCGACTGCTTATTGCAATAAAGCAATACAAGGATGAGCATGGTTCATGGCCGCCGGATTTGGAATCGATAAAAACCTCCGCTCCGGCGGAAGCTTTCCTTGACCCTGTCACCGGTAAGCAGTTACAATATGAAAATCACGTCGAGAGTTTCTCCCTGTACGGCAAATTAATTAATATCTGGCCGCAGTAAGCCGGAGGGATAAAAATCATGACCGAAGCACAAACGCAAAATGACGATAAATCAGAATCTTGCAAAACCAGTATCAGGAGGAAGAAAAAAAGCGGCCTTACCTCGCGAGTTTTCAAATGGCTCTTCCTGAGTATCCTGACCGTATTATTTTTATTGGCTCTCGCTTTCGATGCACCTCCGAAAATATTCATTCTTATTTTAATTTTTATCACTGCATTTACTGCCCTGCCTAAACCTTATTGCAAATATTTCTGGCTGACTTCTGCCGGGGTTGTGATTGCTCTAATTGTCTGGATATTTCTGCCGGAAGAAGATACCGGTTGGCGTCCCTATACGTTCGATGAGGAACTTGCCGCTTTAGAAGCGAAATATGCTATACCCAACGAAGAAAACGCCGCATTGATATATGATAGTCTCCTGAAGGATTACGAACGCAAAACAATGAATCCAGATTTTTTGGACCGCGATGCCAATAGACTAACGTATTCCGAGCAATGGACAAGCGAGGAATATCCGGAACTCGCCGAATGGATAAAACAGCAGCAGGACACAATACAAACTTTATTTAAAGCGGCTAAAAAAGACAAATGCCGGTTCCCTATCAATGTCCAGCTTGAAGTCACTGACAAGATGGAAATTAATCGCCTGTCTGCCGTAAGAAGCTGGGCACTTATACTCTTACGTGCCGCAAATAACGATATGGCCGAGGGACGAACGGAAAGAGCGCTTGAAAAATATCTCTGTGCCATTAGATTTACGAACCATCTCAATCAGCAACGAATAATTTACATGTTAATGGGTTGTTCGCTACAGGAGCAAACGCTGATTGCCTTAAATCGCTTCCTTATCGACAGCGAGCCGACGGCCGAGCAAATTCAGTTGATTTCGGATACCGTCGAAGGCGACCTGCAAGACAACTGGAGTTCGGATTTTAGCAGATGGTTCGAGACGGAAGTATTATTCTGGAAAAACGCATTCGGACTTTTTTACGAAGTAAATCCAGACGGAAAGATAAGATTTAGACGTAAACCGTCACCCGTGATAAACCACTTTTTCTTACGCAACAGGTTCGGCCGTTTTTTTAGAGATAAAAAAGCAAATAAAATTTGTGCGATCCCGGCATGGTTTTTTCTGCCCTCCACTCCGCAAAAGGCCGCAGAAACAATTGAAGCGGTCATGGACAAATATCACCCGATGACCCGGCCGGATTATGACTGGAACAAGACACAGACACAATCTGACCTGCGATTCAAACTGAATTACAATTACATGGTAAAATCGGCCATCATAAAAGAAAATAGTACAGAACAGTTTTATCGTAGTTATCATGATATGTATCTGGAACAACTTACTCTGCGCAGAGGCACACGGCTTCTGGTTGCAATCAGGCAATACAAGAATGAAAACGGCAAATGGCCTGAGAGTTTCGATTCGATAAAAAACGCCGCTCCGGCGGAAGCTTTCCTTGACCCCGTCACCGGTAAGTCGTTACAATACGAAAATCACGGGAAACGTTTTTCATTATATGGAGCGAATACGAACGTCTGGCCGAGATAAATAACGTATTAAAAAAACACAGTTTGTCATTCCTGTGAAAAACAGGAATCCAAAATGTACGAGAATATATTAGATTCCCGCTTGCGCGGGAATGACACTCAGGAAGAATTATGAACAACAACTACACAACAATCGATTCGTTATCACAACATACAAACAGGGAAGTTAGCATAGCCGGCTGGCTGTACAATAAAAGAGGCAGCGGCAAAATCCAGTTTATAATTATCCGCGACGGCACGGGGCTTTGCCAGTGCATTATCGAAAAGGGCAAAGTCTCCGACGAGCTTTTCGAGCAGCTCAAACACCTCGGACAGGAATCGTCGCTTAGTGTTACCGGCACGATTCGGGCGGATGAGCGAAGCGTCGGCGGCTACGAATTAGCCGCGACCGATGCTCAAGTCATCTGCCCAGCGGAAGGTTACCCAATTACGCCTAAATCGCACGGCATAGACTTCCTGCTGAAAAACCGCCACCTGCACCTTCGCTCGCATCTGCAATGGTGCATTGGCAAAATTCGCCACACTGTAATCGACGCCGTTCGCAGATTCTTCAACGATAACGGCTTTACTCTTATAGATACGCCGATTTTTACCGCCATCGCCGGTGAAGAACAGCAGTCGCTCTTCGAGGTCGATTATTTCGGAAGCCCCCTGCACCTGACCCAGACGGGACAATTGCATCTGGAATCGGCGGCAATGAGCTTCGGCAGGGTTTACTGTTTCGGGCCGACTTTTCGGGCGGAAAAGAGCAAGACACGCCGGCATCTGACCGAGTTTTGGATGGTCGAGCCGGAAGTTGCCTTTATCGAGCTGGACGGCCTGCTCGAATTAGCGGAGAATTTCGTCTCCAGTATCGTCGCTCGCGTTTTGAAGGATAACAAATCCCAGCTCGAAACGTTAGGGGCCGATATCGCATCACTGGAAAAAATCACGCCGCCCTTCTACAGGCTGACTTACACGCAATGTGTAGAAATCCTGACCAGCGAAAGAGCAAGAGGTTTTCTCGCCGGGCAGTTACAGGAAATGCAGGAACAAAAACAGCAAACCGAAGCAAAAATCGCCGAGCTTGAAAAACAGCAGGCCGGCCAAATCAAGCAGTGGCAAAGAGATAAAAACGCCGCCGAGCTGATTGAGCTGCGTTCGGAACTTGCCGAGATAAATACGAAAATAGAAAACAATCCGAAACACGCCCAATTGGCCGCCGAATTTACATGGGGCAAGGACCTCGGCGGCTCGGATGAAACCATCATATCGCAGATGCATGATAAACCCGTCTTTGTCACTCACTACCCGAAACAGGCCAAGGCCTTTTACATGAAAACCGACCGCGAGAATGAAAAGGTCGTTCTGAATTTCGACCTGCTCGCTCCGGCGGGCTTCGGCGAAATAATCGGAGGTTCGGTCAGAGAAGATGATTACGAACGGTTGGTCGCGAGGATTAACGAACAGGGTCTCAACGCCGAGAATTACGAATGGTATCTCGACCTGCGTAAGTACGGCTCGGTGCCGCACGGCGGATTCGGACTCGGCATCGAAAGGACTGTCGCCTGGATTACCAACCAGAAACACATCCGCCAGTGCATCCCCTTCCCGAGAATGATGGACAAGGTATATATTTGAACATTTCATGGAAACATGGACAATATCGAAGCTGCTGAACTGGGTGAGTCAATACCTCACGGAAAAAGGTATCGATTCGCCGCGTCTTAGCGCCGAGCTTCTTTTGTCCGATGTTCTCAAATTAAAACGAATTGAATTATATACGCAATACAACAAAACTGTCGAAAAGCAGCAGTTGGATAAGCTCCGCGAGCTTGTCAGGCGCGCCGGCCAACACGAACCGATTGCTTACCTTGTCGGCAAGACCGAATTTTATTCGATGGAAATTAATGTCACGCCGGACTGCCTGATACCCAGGCCGGAGACAGAATTGCTCGTCCAGAGAGCCGTTGAATTTCTAAGAACCCGCGACGGCATTCAACGCGTCTGTGACCTGTGCACCGGCAGCGGATGTATCGCCGCGGCAATCGCGAAAAATTACCCTAACGCCCGTACCATCGCCACGGATATTTGCGACGCCGCTCTTGCCGTTGCCGCCTCGAACGTCCTAAAATACCAGCTACAGGACAAAATCACACTTCTTTCCGGCGATTTGTTCGACCCGATTATACCGCAACTGGATGTCGGTAAATTCGATTTGATAGTGTGCAATCCGCCTTATGTTAGCGGCAGTGAATACGAAAAACTCGAAAAAAACATAAAGGATTACGAGCCGCGTCTGGCACTTTTTGCCGGAGAAGACGGTATGGATATTTATCGCAGGATTATCGAAGAGGTTGACTCATTTCTAAAAACGGATGCCGCTTTGATTCTTGAAATCGGCTATGCCCAGGGACGGGCGATCAAAGAACTGCTCGAGCAAACCGGTATTTTTATCGAAATCAAAATAGAAAAAGATTTCAATAACAACGATCGCATTGTCACGGCAAAAAAATCATAGCCATAACTTCCTATTTTAACACTGAAGACTTCTCGCTCTTTTCTATATTAACAATTTCTGTATAAAAAAAGCCAGATTCTAATAAACAGAATCTGGCTTCGGAGGAGGGTGATGAAAAGCTGATAATAGCTTAAAAATTACTCTCGTCTGAACAAAATATTCTTCTATATATGAAATCGAATAAAGAGCAAGTTTTTCTTTAGCAAAAAAACCGTAATTATTAAAAAACTACAATTTCTCCGCTGATAATCAAGATTTTCTTCGGCAAAAAACTCAAAGTTTGCCGGTTTTTTCATAAAAGCCCGTTATTCTAACTCTTAATCCATTATACTTTACGCTTGAAATATTTGTCCGGTTCTCATATTTTAACGAAATAGCTGTTACATTTTATATGTAATGTAGTTCCAAACTTGTTCTATAAATAATAATATTGTGCAATTATGAACACTCGTATAACAATAGCCGACCTTCTGGAAGCCAAACACCAACAACGAAAAATCGCCGCAATCAGTTGTTATGACTACACGACCGCCCTTCTTGTTTCGCAAAGCGATATCGAGATGATAATCGTGGGTGATTCCGCCGCCCAGCTCATGCTCGGACACGATTCGACTCTGGCGGCTACGATGGATTTTATGGTGGCAATCACCGCGGCTGTCAGACGTGGCGCCCCGAGTATATATCTGGTCGCCGATATGCCCTTTTTGTCTTACCAGGTCACACTCGCTGAGGCAGTAAAAAACGCCGGACGATTTATTACCGAATCCGGCGCTCAGATGGTAAAAATCGAAGCGAACAGCGCCCACCTGGAAGTTATCAAAAAAGTCAGCGACGCCGGAATTGCGGTCATGGCTCATATAGGCATAAAGCCGCAATATATCAGTAAGATAGGCAGATTCAAGGCCGAAGCGACAACCGCGGAAATGGCGGCACAACTGATAAATCTCGCCGAACAGATGGTTTCAGCCGGTGCCGGTGCCCTGCTGCTTGAGGGAACCGCCGAAGAAGTCGCTGAAATTATTACCCAGCACAGTGATGTGCCGGTAATTAGTTGCGGCTCCGGGGCTGGCTGTGACGGACAGGTCCTGATTGCGCCGGATATTCTCGGCCTGACACAGGGAAAAAGTCCCAAATTCGCAAAAAGTTATGACAAACTGAACGAGCGTACAATAGCGGCCTTCAAGGCATACGGCAAAGAGGTACACGCCGGCAGTTATCCCGACAAGCAGCACTGCTACCACATGAAAATCGGGGAATTCGATCGGCTCAAAGAAATACTCAAATATGAATCTTAAAAGTCACTTCTTATTCCGGTTTAATCCGTAACAACCACCAATCAGAGGAGATCGACAGCCATGAAAAAATATTTTACACTGCTATTGTTACTTACACTTGCATCATTGACTTTCGCCCAGCAACGTATCGCTCCTCCGGGCGGAGGTGATCCGCACATAGCCATGCCCATCCGGCAGTACGTCGGCGATCAGGGCGCCGGAA
>JAFGBG010000033.1 GCA_016933295.1 Sedimentisphaerales bacterium
GCGCTGTTATCCCATCGCATCTGGTAGCCTCGCTGGTGAGCCTGTCTTTCCATCATCAGCCGCTTTTCCCTGTTGAAGGCCAGAAAATCGATTGCCTGTGCAATCTGCTCAACAGACGGCTCGCCCGGATCGACGAGAATTCCGCGGGCGTATCTACCGATGACCAGCCCCGGCGGACATTTTTTGTTCGAGTAGATCAGCTCCAGCGCGTACATGGACTTGGTCACGATTGCCACTCTGCCGGCGCCGACGGTATCGGCCAATATGCCGCTGGATATCTGCTGCAAATTCAGATAGGGAAGCAGCATGGCGTTCGTAGCGCCGTATAGTCTCAGAAGTGTGTTCTCATCCAGGAAATGGTCGAGAAAAACAACATCGTTTTTATCGATATCGACGGCGTGAAGGTCTTTGGTTCTGCACCAGGTGACATTTGCCTGATTCAGAGAATCCTCAAGCATTGCAATGTATTCGCTGTAGGGTTTGCCGCCGTCGGCTTTGATAAATTCCGGATGACACTGACCGGCGATCATGTAAATACATTTTTTCCTCTGCTGTTGCGTGCACGAATCGGCCAGGAATCTGCCGTAGGCTCTTATGCCGTATTGTATGCCTTTATCGGGTGACATAAGCCCCAGGGTCGTAATCAGCAGGCGATCCTCGACTCCGAACTCCCGTTTTAAAGTGAGACGGTCGAACTGTGACGGATGCTGCATGCGGATGCCGTGGTCGATGTGTTTGAGTTTCAAATGCTCGATTCCATAGATATGAGATTCGAGAATATGAATCGCGCTTTCCGTGGTGACAATCAGGCCGTCTGTCAGCTCGGCAAGATCGAGAAGAGTCTGCTTCTGGTACTCGTTCGGCTCGTGGAGCACCGTATGCAGATAGACGAGGGTTGTCAATCCGTGCTCGTGAAAAGCCTTGGCCATATTTATGAAATTATTGCCCTGTCCGTCGTTTCCTGCGGCGTCCGGATCGAGGCCGTACTCGTGCTGCAGGATAACCACTGTTGGATTGGAGCTTTCGCCGGCCCGCGTAACTATATGCTTGGTAGTATTGGCCCACGAGACGGGATTGTACTGGTCGATGACAAGATCGACAGGGATGCCGTAGGGGCCGCTGCCGTTGTCGATTGCAGCCACTCTGATATGACCGACCTCGGCGGTCAGGTGCTCCAGAGCGGTGGCGAGGTCACGCGAGAATGTCCCTATGCCGCACCTTCGCGGCGGATATGTGCTTACTATACGAATATTATATGGCATAAGCGATCACCTTTAACAGAGTAAAAACAGGCTCTCTCAAATAGCGGCCATAGCTCCCCTGACGTAGCCCACGGATTCGGCAAGACCAGCAAGCGGGTCGCCCGGGTCTTTTTCGTGTTCGAACGACACTATCCCGGCATAATTTATCTTTACGAGCGTTCGGAGGAATTTAGGTATGTCGATTACGCCTCGCCCGACTTCCACGGTGGAGCCTCTTCTCGTGGCTTCAGTGACATCTTTTATATGGACGTCCAGCAGCCTGGCCACGAAATTTTCCGTCGGAACGGACGGATCAACTCCGGCTCTCTGCGTGTGGCCGACGTCGTTACACAAGCCCATCCTGGGATCGAGGTCCTTCACTTTCTCGTATGCGCTTGTGGGAGTCGGATAATTCCTGTCACCCGGTCCGTGATTATGGATGGCTACCTTGATATCATACTCCTGAACCTTCTTATTTACGAGCGGCAAAAGCTCGTGATTCGGCACGCCTATAATGACCTTCATACCGGCGGTCTTTGCATAATCGAAGGCACGGTTCACTTCGCGTTCGTTTGTCATATATATCACGCCGCCGCCGTAAAGCTCAATGCCGGCATCTTTGACCTTTTCTGCAACCTCTTTTATCTGTTCGGGTGTGCTGTCCATCGGCAGGTGAAAATCTTTCAGGGCGATGTATTTCAGTCCGAGACGGTTTGCCATTTTTAGAGTATCGTCCAGATTGAATTTCCGCAGTGTATAAGAAGCAAGCCCCAGCTTGAATTTGACGTTCATATTCGTGCCGCCGGTTGTACCGCCGGCCTGCGCGACGGAAGTATTGCCGGAAGTCAGCGAGGCGAGGGCACTTATGCCGGCCAGTTGTAAAAAACGTCTTCTGTTTTGTTCTTTTGCAGCCATCCGAATATTCTCCTCAAAAAGGTGGAATCTATTGTCAGTCTAATTTATGTAAGGATAATTCGAAAGACCGGCAAAAACAAGTAAAAACTTAATTCAGCCGATTGCAGGTGATTTTATAAATGTCCGCAGGCAGTTTTATGATTGAAATCGTTAATGTGTGTTTGGCCGTTAAAATGCCCGATGTTCGTCAACTTTTGATCGTCCGGCAGATGTTTTCTGCGAATGAACAGGCAATTGCGATGTCGCCATAAAGTTTTTGCCGCTGCGTTAAGGCTGTAGTCACGGACTTTTTTTCTAAAGTCGGTCCACTGAGAATCGCAACAATGGCAAATATCGTGCGGTCGGTCGTACCACCATAGCTGAAAACCGCCGAACGAGCGATACCTGTCGTTCCTGATTCCCAGAACCGCTCCGGCATAAAGTAACTGTTTGATTTCGAGTTTGTCCTTGATATCGATTTTCTTCATTTTCAGGTCCTCCCTGAAAAAACATCGGAACAGACTAAAAATTCACGACCGCCACTCATTTAAGGCTTCTCTGGCCTTGAAAGTAACACATTATTCCGCAGTTGTACTACGAGGCTGTATTCGGATGTTTGTTTATACCCGGGCCGCACTTGCCGGCCACTGCCGATGCATGCAAAAAAGCGGCTTTCTAATACTATTAGACGTATGAACTTGAGAATCTGTTACGGAAAAAACACTTTTTTTTGCCCTTTGTGTAAAAAATTTTTATGCCGGCGGGTTTCTTGTTATCGGATTTAAGAAAGTCAAGCTGCTTCGTATTAGCTAAAGTATTTAAATTGTTAAGATGGAATTTTGGGGAATGGGAAAAGGGTACGGAGTTTACCGGATGCGGGTGCTGTTGCCTGTGTTGAATCGTCGCAAGCTGCCGGAACGGGGGTCGCAGAAAAAGGTTAAAGGGAAAGAATCAAATCTGTCGATTCACTTTATTAGTAGCAATATCGAACAAGTGAATAAGCAATTAATCAGTGATTTCGCCCCTGTGCGGCAGCAGACGAGTATTTCAAACATTACTCGAAAATATAACGGAATATTCTCGGTCCTGTGAGCACAGGGGTTTTTTATTTGTTATTATTTATCCTATTTCTCGTTTAGTGCCCATTGAATATTCAGGGCTTTTATCGCTTCGATAAATTGCTTATAGTCAAATGGTTTCAGGATATGACCGGCGATATCCAGTTCCGAAATTTGAGTAATATCTATATTTGTCTCGGATGAAATTAAGGCGATGATCGGAAGTTGCTTCAATGTTTGATCTGTTTTAAGTGTTTTTATAAATTCCAATGCGCTCATATTGGGCATATTCAAGTCCAGAAGGATAACACACGGCTTTGGTTTATTTTTATCTCTTAAATATTCATAGGCTTCATCAATATTAATCTTGTGTTCAAGATTATTTATGACATGAAGGTCGTTAAGAGCAAGTTCGATAAACTTTGCATCCTCGCGATTATTTTCAATTAACAGAATTGGTTTGTAATTGTTCATTTTGAATCCTCCCTTGTTGTTTGGGTATTGTGAAAAGAAATGTAGTTCCTTTGCCCAGCTCTGATTCGACCCAAATCTTACCGTCATGTAGCTCGACGATCTTTTTGACAACTGTCAGACCGATGCCTGTACTTTCGAACTCATCCCTTGCCGATAATGTCTGGAATATTTGGAAAATTTTATTGAAATATTTTTCTTCGATGCCGGGGCCGTTATCGGCGATGCTGAATTTCCAACAGTCGCCCTCGTCAACGCATTCAATATTTATACGTCCCTGTGGTTTGTCCATATATTTGACGGCATTACTGAGCAGATTCTGGAACACCTGCATAATCCTTGTTTGCTCACATTCAATGACAGGCAATTGATTTTCAATTATTATTGCGATATTTTCCGGTAGGGCGAGCATGTCGATAATTTCCGGCACGATTTTGTTCAAATCCATCTTGACCTGTTGCTCATTCTCTCGTCCTATCCTTGAGTATTGAAGAATTCCTTCTATCAAGTTATGCATTCTATCGACTCGGCTTGAAAGCAAATCCAACTGCTCTTTGCCTTCCTGATCCAGTTTATCTGCATAGTCACTTACCAGCCAGTTCGCCAGTGTTTTAATCCCCCGCAGCGGCGCTTTCAAATCGTGTGAGACGACGTATGCAAAATCCTTTAACTCCTGGTTCACGCTTTCCAGTTGCTCTAAAAGTTGATTTTGGCGGCGTTCGGCCTTTTTTTGATCCGTGATGTCCCAGAAGATTCCAAATATACCTATGATATTTCCATTCTCGTCCCTTACAGGCGATTTGGAAGTGCTTATAATCAGTTCCCGGCCATTTAGTGTATAACTTTCCTCCAGATCCTCGCGTTCTCCGGAATCCATGACTTTTCTATCATCACGAATGTACTTTTTAGCCAGGTGTTCAGGAAAGAAATCATAATCCGTTTTTCCAATTATTTTGTCGGGGGTTATTCCTAAATCTTCTGCATAACTTTCATTGCATAACACATAGACTGAATCAATATCCTTATAGAATATTTTTTGCGGGATGTTTTTCAGTAATGTCCTGTACTTGTTTTCACTTCTTCGTAAAGAAAGTTCTACACTTTTGCGGTTTTCAATTTCTGTATTCAGGTTGTCTATCGATGTTGTTGTTTTTTGCAGGTCTTCGGTCATCTGATTGAACGAATGCGCAAGTTCTCCCAGTTCGTCCCTCGATATTATCCCGACTCTCTTACTTAAGTCCGAGCTTTCTCGAATTTGCTGGATTGTAGCAACAAGTTTGGACATGGGTTTTGTTACTGAGATTGAAAGACTGGCAAGCAAAAAGAATATTGCAATAGCTAAAGAAACTAAAGCCGCCATGTAAGAATAATGACGCAGCTCCTGTATTTTATTATCAATTAATGTCGTAGGGAATCCAACGACCACGGCAACATTAGTTCTGTTCAAATCATTGCCGACGGGAACAATGGCATTATAGTATGTATGTTTCGCCGCTTGAGACATACAGGATGTTTGCCGGTTTTGTCTCAAAGCTTTAAGGATTTCTGGATCGTCTATCATGGAACCGTGATAGGTTGTGTCATTATGAAATATAATTTGTCCGTCTGTTCGAACAACCATCACATAGGCCAGATCTGGATGTTTTTGCAGGGCATCCTGGCACTGGATTTCAAACCCCTCAATATCTCCAACGGCTATACCCAATTCTAAAAGTCTTTCGACCTTTGACTTGAGGATGTTGGCAATAACTTCCATTTTTGACTGCAATGCGGTAGAATATTCTTTTCTAAATATTTGGCCTGTGATATAGGTATTCGCACCTATCGCAAGTAAAAAGGTCGTGATTGTAATTAATAAAATTTTCTCTCGTAATCTAAATCTCATTTTTATCACTCGGATATTTCCGTAACCACTTCTGCCATTAATAGCACGCTCGAGTTTGGATTTAGGTTCAGTTTTTTGGCCCTGGCCAGGTTAATAATAGGTATGCCTTTTTCCGTCGCTTTCATTGGAAAACTTGCCGGACTGCGGCCCTCCAGTAAAACATCTCGGGCTATCTGGCCGGCTGCTTGGCCCTGGGCTAATCCGGACACTGTAACTGCGCAGAGCGTTCCTTTATCGACTCGATCCTTCCAGAAAGAAAAATCAGGCAGCATGCTGTTTTCTATAATCCAGCGTTGTACCTGTTCTAACGGCACATTCGAGCCGTTTTCATCTTTAAACTCGAATACGCCGAGAAATCCCACTGCATCTACGCTGCCATGGCATTTTGTAACGGTTTCCCTGAATTCCTTAAAAGTGTTAAGGACATGATAATCGATGATTTTTACGTCCTGAGGTAACTGACTTTCACTCCGCTTTAGCCGTTTTATCATAGGGTCCCACATTTTCCCGGAATCTGTGATGATTGCGATTTTACGTACGGAAGGTACAAGTTGTTTTAACAAACGAACGGTCTGTACAAAGTGCATACGTTCCAGAACTCCGGTGACATTTTTACTGCCTTCAAATCCGTATTCCGCGGGATCCGCGTTGACCGCGCTGAAAATAAACGGGATGTCCGTATTTACATAGTGTTTTGCAAAATATATCTGGGCATCATCATCATTTGTAAATACAAGGTCCGGCTTCCAGGTCGTTACAAGCTCTTGCGCTTCGGCTGAGACTTTTAGTTTCCATTGCTCGGAACTCTGTCGTTTAGTATCCATCTGAAAGATTTTGTACTGTACATCGAGGCCGCTCAGAGCTTCTTTGAATCCCTCGAGCTGGTCGTCTGTCCATTTCCAGGGTGAATGGTAACTCATGACATGAAGAATCTTAAACTTCTTAGCCGGCTCGACAGGCTCGCGAGTAAACTTATTATCGAGAGTTCTTGCTATATCAGCTTTGGAAGTTTTCGGCGTTGTGTCCTTCAGGAACAATATGCCGACAAGGAGAACAATCATGATTGGAACGGCAAAAACTATTGCTTTTTTATTATTAAAAATTTGTTTCGTCTCGCTCATCTTTAATCTCCTTTTTATTTATTATTTTAATGACAAAAAGAACTTCGATTTTATCGTTAAGCTTAGAACAGCATTTTTAGTCTTATGCCCGGGATTACGGACGTATCGTTGTGTGAATTTGTACCAGGATTCAGTAATGTTTGAATATCAAGAGTAATTGAATACCAATCGGTCATATGGATTTTATAGTAAGCTTCAAAAATCGTTTCCGTATGTGTTGCATTATTTGCACGTCGATAATCCTGATGGGTAATTCCCTGCCCGATGCCGAATCCCAGAACATCTTTTTCTCGAGCAGGATTCGGACCTTTCAATGTCCCCCCGAGACTCCAGTAATTGGAGAATTTTCGTACCCGGCCGTCATCCCAGCCATAACGGAAAAAAGCCCCTGTTTTTTCCGTCATTGCCTGATCGAAGCTGACACCAAAGCCGGTAGTATCTCGCTCGAATCCTTTGCCGTCATGCCTGGCGAGCGGCTGGGGATCATACCAGGCGTCAAAGCGATAATTACCTTCGAGTCCTTTGCTGTTTATGGTTTTGATTCCCATCTCGGCCATAGTCAAGAAGTAATCTTCTCCGTGAAAAGTCGTATTCAATCCTGTTTCCGAGCGAATTCCCTGGACATCCGTTATCCCGGCCTGTACATAGATTTTGTCGGACAAATCATATCGTCCTAATGCACCAACGGTGTGGTATTTGTGGATGAATACCTGGTTCCGGGCTAAAGAATGTGAGAAAAAATCCCAGCCCGCAACTTTGTTCTCGTCGAAGTAGCTCGGGAACGTTATTTTACCCACCGCGACAAGCAGCTTATCGTTCATAAGTTTCTGTTCGATATACAGGTTTGCTATATAGCCTAATTCCGTCTCGTAAGCCGCCCAGTCAAGGTTGAGCCTGGAACCTACCAAAGGTGTAATACCGTTGGGGGGATTCCCATCGGTATTACTTCCTCTTGCTTTGAAAATTAATTTTCCATCTTCCCAAAGCTTTTGCTTAATAGTAAGATTCCACCAGAAGATATTACGCCCCTTGCGAGAGCCGGGACCATTGAGTATATGTTGATGATGGTCATCCAGAAGAATATCGATGCTTGTTCCATGTTGTTCTGCCATCTGCTTCTTGAAGTATTTCCATGACCAGAGCCAGTTTGGAAGGGCATCAGTTTCAACACCAGGCTCATCAGCAGGTGATTGTTTGATCCGTGGCCTGAATGTGGAAATAAAATCTTTCAAAAAATCAGGCTTTGTATCAGGTTTCTGCTCTTCTGTGTATCCTTGCTCTGTGTATGCTTGTGTTCTTGGAACAAACAATGTCAGTAGGATAATAACATACATTATTCTCAATGTTCGTACATCTCGGTTCATAGTCATTTATGTGCCCCCCTAAATTTTCGGTTTTCTAATCACCCCGTCATAAAGTGTCGGCAGTCTTCTACGTACCGATTGACTCATGTTTAGCAGTTCAGATTCAAGATGTTTCCTCATGGTGTTAAACTTGCTCATATTCTGCCTGTAATCAAAGTTGCTATTTCAAGCTCTATAAATTCTTAAGAGACGATATAATTCGAATACATCCCAACGTAACGTTACAACCCCCAATGCTGTAGCGGCAGATTATTCTCGGCCTATTTAAGCTTTTTAATCGGTATTTCCCTTAGGGGACATAAGAACAAAAGGATTATAATTCTTAAAATCAATCCCGGAGATTTCTGTTAATGCACATTTTTGCGAAATAGCACATTTATTGAGACTGACAGGGATTATTAGGAGAAATAATATCGGCGGCAATCGTCCAATAAAAGTACACGCGATTATCCGTTTCTCAGCAGCTTTATCTGCATTTTCCCGATCCTCGGTTGATATAGTCTTGCAGGCTCCTGTAAACCATCCAACAAGCGATAGTAAGCAAAATTATGTCTTTTTCGGAACCTGCTGAGTGTTTTTTAGGCCTCCTTATATTATCATTGAAAAAACCGGTTTTAACACGCACTGGGAGGTTTTATGCACATATCATGCCAAAAACGGGTGATTACGTAACAACAGAATCCTTGACAAGCAATGCCTAATCCGTTATGATAAAAAAGCAATAATTCAGAAAGTGAATTTGAAGGAGAAAAGACATGCGCATACTCCTAAGGCAAAAAGACGGCAACACCAAAGAATTTCAGTTTCAAAAAGGCCCTATTTCGATCGGCAGGGGGGCGAACAGCAACATATTCTTGCCGGATAGGGCTGTTTCGCGACAACATGCGGTTCTACACAGCACAGAGGACGGCAAATGGATCATAGAAGATATGGACTCGGCGAGTAAAACATATCTCAACGACGAGGCCGTTCAAAAAGC
>JAFGBG010000254.1 GCA_016933295.1 Sedimentisphaerales bacterium
GAATAAAATCACATAAATTCCAAGCGTTAAAGTAAGAATTATTGATACAAATGAAAGTTTTTTAACTATTGTCCGTAACAAGAGGAAATCCGAGATTTTGATATTTTCCTTGACTGAAAGCTCAAGGATTTGTTATAAATAAGATAGATAAAAAGGTAATTTTTGAAGTTTTTGAAAGCCTGTGAGTTGATTTTTCGTTAAAAACTGCCTTTTTAGGAAGTCTGGGGGTAAAGGGAGGGGTATTTAACGGAACACATAAGTATTAAGCTGTTATTTGCTTGTTTTTGCATAGCGTAAAATGGAAGGAGGTTAAATCGGCTCAATCCGAAAATTATCCAACATGGATACAAGTTACGATGTAATCTATTGAAGGGATACTATTCATTAACTTTTATCTGATTTTTTCAAGGAGATTTATGATGCGTAATAGACTGATTTATTTAGTTTCCTTTTCATTGGTTCTTGGTATTGTTGATATTACCAGTGCTTTAGAAGTAAAAATCAACTTCCAGGACTCCGAAAGCCGGACTCCCGAAGGTTATTTGCCCGATATCGGCGAAATTTTCGGTGATCGTGGAAACGACTATAGTTACGGCTGGGACCAGGACATACAGAACGATGCGCGCGAACGTAACGCTAACACGGACCAGCGCTACGATACGGTAGTCCAGATGCAGGAGGGAGATCCAAGGACCTGGGAAATTGAATTGCCGGATGGTAGTTATGAATTATTTATTGCATGTGGTGACGCTTCCTACGATGACCAGATTAATACTATCGATGTGGAAGGCACAATTCTGACCGATCCGGATGGCAGGAGCTACTTTGACGAGTATTATGTTTCGGTATTTGTAAGAGATGGCCGTTTAACCATCAAACCGGCCCCTGGAGGAATAAAATGTAAGATACTGTTTCTGCATATTAGTACTCTTCCCATCTTAAAAGCCTATGATCCTTTCCCTGAAAATAATACGATATATTCTGATGTACAGGTAACTCTCGGCTGGACTGCCGGGGATTTTGCCGCATCACACGACGTATATATAGGCGACAATTTTGACGATGTTGACAATGGGACCGGAGATGCGTTTAAGGGTAATTACACGGAGAATTATTTTGTTGTGGAAAATCTTACTCCCGGCGCGACTTACTACTGGCGAATTGACGAAGTCAATGAGCTTCATTCGGGCAGTCCCTGGAAGGGTGATATCTGGACCTTTAGTGTTCCAATTTCGAACGCTTCCAATCCGAATCCGCCTGACGGCGTCGAATATATATATCCGAATGTTACTCTGAGTTGGACTCCCGGTTTGGGCGCACAATCGCATATAGTGTATATCGGCAGCAACTTCGATGAAGTGGACAATGCAACAGGCGGAGAGAGCCGCGAAGGTACAAGCTATACTCCCGCTCCACTTGTTAAAGAGACGGTTTACTATTGGCGGGTGGACGAATATGACGGCACTGAAACTCATAAGGGTGATATCTGGAGTTTTACAACCATACCGAATGTGCCGATTGCGGATCCTAATCTGCTTTGCTGGTGGAAGTTCGACGAAGTTGTCGGTGACACTGTGCTCGATTCTTCCGGTTACGACCGTTACGGAACCGTTCACGGCGCTTCGCTGGAACTGGCCGGCCAGATAGGTAGTGCTCTTTACTTTGGTGGTGATGGAGATTATGTTGTCGACGAAGATGCTGAGGATTATCTTAACGGGTTGAGTGCCATTACCGTTTGTATGTGGATCAAAGCGGATACAATGGGCAATGATCTTGGTATTTTTGACGGCGTAGAACCCAACAACAGAGATTCTATGGTGACTATGCGTTTTGACAGCGACGGTGCAAGCTACGGCGGTTTGGATGTTATCAAAATGGGGGTGACATCAACATCTGAGGACGGTGTAGTTTGGGAACAGCAGTTAGAGAGCTCCAGCGATGCCCAAACAACCCGATGGATGCACGTTGCAATGACTTGGAGCAGCGGGAATATAATAAGATTCTATATGGACGGCGTACAAGATACACCGTCGGGTACGACTGATCCCAATAATACCGGCGGAACCATCTCCGACTGTACAAAGTTGATAATCGGCAGGGGAGGTAAAGATATCGGCACTACTTCCGGATGGAAGGGCCTTATCGACGACGTTCGTGTCTATAATATCGCTCTTGACTATAAAGCCATAATGCAGGTTATGAGGGGTGAATCTGATCTTGCCTGGAATTCAAGCCCGGTGAATGGTTCGACGCCTGATTTGGCACATACGCTTCCTTTGAGCTGGTCGTCCGGAGAAAATGCCGCACAGCATGATGTTTATTTCGGTACAGACAGAGACGCTGTTGATGGTGCCGATACTTCCGACACGACGGGAGTCTATCGAGGCCGCCAGTCCGGTACGAGCTATAATCCTCCCGAAGGCGTTGAATGGGGCAGCGGGCCGTACTATTGGAGAATAGATGAATACAACAGCGATTCAACAATCACCAAAGGCAGGCTCTGGCAATTCACAGTTGCGGATTTCATCCTTATCGATGATATCGAGTCTTATAATGACTACGAAACCGAGGTTGAAGGCAGCAACAGGATATATCTAACCTGGCTCGATGGTTATGATAACCCGACTCAAAACGGTTCTGTAATTGGTTATGCCGAGCCTGATTTTGCCGCGGGAAAGCATTTCGTTGAGGCGGACATAGTTCACAGTGGTCGTCAGTCGATGCCTTATTTCTACGATAATAGCGTCGCATCGAGTTCAAAAGCAACTATGACGCTGGATTATCCGCGTAATTGGACCGAGCAGGATGTCGGAGTATTATCACTATGGTTTAAGGGTTATCCTGCCGACTTTTTGGAAGAACCAGCGGGAACTTATATGATCTCTGCCGCCGGCGCTGATATCGGCGGTATAGACGACGAGTTCCGTTATGTCTATAAGCGGCTCTCCGGCGCAGGTTCGATCCAGGCTCATGTGCTCAGTATGGATGATACCGATGAGTGGGCCAAGGCCGGTGTGATGATTCGCCGGTCGCTGGACTCGGGCTCGCCTTTTGCGGGTATTTTCATCACTCCCGGGAATGGATGTAGATTCCAGGCCAGGTTGAATATAGGAGAGGGGCTTAGCAGCGACACTGCCGTAGCTACACCTGAGCAGAGAACTATCACGGCGCCATATTGGGTTAAAATAGAACGTGACAATTCCAATAACTTTTACGGCTATTATTCCAGTGACGGCACGAATTGGCAGCCGATGGCATGGAATCCACAGTTTATTGTAATGCCTCAGGATGTATATATAGGATTTGTGGTTACAAGCCATAACACCAATGCGGTCTGCAAAGCGACATTCTCCAACGTACAGACGGCGGGTTCGGTTTCACCGGCGACATGGACTCAGGAAGTTATCGGGACAACCATGCAAAACAATGATCCCGAGCCGATGTTTGTGGGTATAGCCAATAAAAACGGCCCGACCAGAGTTGTGTACCACGATGACGTAAAAGCGGCACAAATTGACTCGTGGACACGATGGGATATCGACCTGAGTAAATTTTCAAGTCAGGGTGTAAACCTGACCAGCGTCGATAATATCACAATTGGATTCGGTGACCTCGACGGTCCGCAAACGGGTGGTTCAGGTTTGGTGTTCTTCGATGACATTCGTTTGTATAGATCCGAATAGATTCTATTTTAATGTTAAGTACCGCCGTGAGTGTTTGGCGATATGGAACAACTTTGTGTTATTTCAAGGCCTGTATCGTTTTCAGTACAGGCCTTTTTTTCTCCGTTTTTTGCCATAAGCGAGCAAGCTTCCTGCCTGTGATTCAAAAGTCACCACGGGAAGTTGCAGGCATAGTGACGGTAGAACAGGCCGAGAGAACGCATTGCAATCAGGGCAAGGGCCTGAACGGCAAGATTTGCACCGAGGTGCAATCCTATTACCTGCCGGCTGCTGCCTATGAGCCTGCCGTATCCTATCGTCGTCAGTTGAAGCTGCCATGCCGCAACAAAAAGAGCCACTGTGACCAAATAGGGCCAAAAGGCTTTTGCGACGGGCTTTAATATATATTCCGGCTGAAACAGTGCCGTAAGGCTTCTCGTTACCGAGACCGTCAGAATTGCTATGGGGAAAATGAACAGTCCGGCCGTACTTAATATAAACCTTACGACGGGTGATTCGAAACCTGAGTTGTTTTCGATTGTTATAAAAATTATGCATGGCAACTGAACAATAACAAGCATAAGGGCGAAAACGAATAAAGACTTGACAATGTTCCAGATAAAACCGAAGAAGCCGCCCATACCGACGTCCGGCAGCTCATCGACATCGATTGCGGTCGAGCAGATTATTTCCATATAATACCAGAACAAGCATCCCCACGACGCCAGCGAAACTACGAATCCGACCGGGGCCTGAACTCTGAAATACCCCATAGTAAATGAATAATCCACGTGGCCGGTAAAAAATTTGAAGCATACCGCCGCCGTGACAAAAACCATGCCGGTGACATTTCTGAACCTTATAAAAAGCTTCAGGCTATCGACGAACACGGCACGATAAAAACCGGGCAACGGCTCGAAGTGTTCTTCCGGCGGTTCGACTTTTTCGGCCTTTTCGAAGTTTTTGGAAGGAATGATAAAGCGCTGCCCGCAGGTAGTGCATTGCGCGCGTTTGCCGCTGTACTTGTCTTCGAAGCCTATGACCGCATTGCAATTCGGGCAGTTAAACTGTATCGTCATTTTTTTTACCAGGGTAAGTGACAGCTATAATGGCGGGCAAACAAGCCTATCGAACGCATCGCAATAAACACGAGAATCTGAGCGACGAGATTCAGCGCCAGATGACCTGCGGCGGCCGCGGGGTCCTGACCGGCGAACTGGCTCGCCTGAGACTGAAGAAAAAAGGCGGCCGACATATACAAAACCGTCACCATATACGGCATGAAAGCCCTCAATATCGGAATCAGCAGGTAATCCGGTCTTAACAGCGTCAGGTCACGGCCGACCGCTACATTGAGTATGGCCATCGGCAACAAGAAAAATCCGACAAATAACAATATATAAAGAACAGCGGGCCAATTAAATCCCGTCGCCCAAAAGAATAAATACATTAGAAGATACGGCAATCCGACTGCCAGCAACACGATAATAATAGTATATACGGATTTGACGATTTTCCAGATGAATTCGTAAAACCCGAAGAATCCGCCGAGAGAGGCTCGCGGCAGCTTGTCTTCATCGAAGGCGGTTGCGTAAATGATTTCCTGGTAGTACCAGAATAAAAGCCCCCACGACGCAAA
>JAFGBG010000255.1 GCA_016933295.1 Sedimentisphaerales bacterium
AGGCATCGAGCGAGGCTCAGTTGTTTATCGCCGGGGTGATAAGTTCGGCGAGATGAAGGTTGAATTGAAGGATTCGATCCGGATAGCGCAGGCGCAGCAGCCTGTACTGGAATTAGAGCAGGTTTTCAATCTTGTTTTGAAGATGAAAAACTTTATAAGTGAAGAATTTTCATAGAGGGATTTCTTACATCATGAGGAAGGATTCCTGGCTGAATTGAAAATTGGAGCGATTAATAATACATTAGAGCGTCAAAATCAGCTCTGAGTATATAGATATCAATCGAAATCCATCTTTTTTGCCAACTTCACAAGCGTAGTCATATCAGGCATTTACAAAAACAGCGAGGATTCCGGTTTTTTTTTAGTTTCATGTTAATCGGGCGACTTTATCGAAGGTGCTTAAACTATTGCCTGAGTTAAAGTTGCAGGTAAATATGGCCTAAAAATATGACGATAAACTACTTATGCCAGAGACAGATTCGAACAAACAGCCCGATAAGAAGCTGCAGAACCCGGTGCAATTTCTGACGGCACCGCCGGCGATACTGCTGCGCTTTCGCAAGCCGCTGATTGTGCTGACGCATATTTTCGCCTTTGCCGCGGCGTTAATGCTGTCGTTTCTGGTAATACACAACATGCAATTCAAGCGCGTTTGGTTCGTCGATATATACCCGACACTTCTGCTGTTTATGCTCATTGTAAAGCTGCCTATTTTCGGACTTTTCAAACAGTACCGCGGCTGGTGGCGATATGTCGGAATTTCCGACCTTATCGGAATCGTTCACGCCTCGCTGACGAGCACGTTAATCATCGTGGTCGTCTGGTTCATCGCGGGCAATACCGATTTCGCCCGAACGCATCTGCCGCCGGGGATGGTCGAGCCTGCCGAAGGCGTCTGTATCGCGGACCTTTTTGCGACGGTACTGATTTTAGCCGGACTGCGAATGGTCATCAGGCTGTATCACGAATCGTCACGAACTATCGAAATAGGCAGGCTAAAAAGATTTCTTATCGTAGGCGCGGGCAATGCCGGCGAAGCGTTGCTCAGAGAAATTCACAGAATGCCCGTCGTTCAGTACGAAGTAATCGGCCTGATAGACGACGACCCCGCCAAGCAAGGCACTCACATTCACGGGATACCTGTTCTCGGGACGGTGAAACAGATGCCGGATATCTGCAAGGATTACAATATCGAAGAAATCGCCATTGCGATGCCATCGGCGAGCCATCAGCAGCTCAGGCGAGTTATCCAGGTCTGCGAGGGAACGAAAATCAGATTCCGAACTGTACCCCATATAACCGACATCGCTTCCGGCAAGTTTCGGGTTTCCCAGATTCGAGATATCGATATTAACGACCTTTTGGGTCGAGAGGCGGTGCGGCTCGAATTAGACTCTATCGAGGCCTACGCAAAAGACAAAACAATTCTCGTAACGGGCGCCGGTGGCTCGATAGGTTCGGAAATGTGCCGGCAGTTGTGTAATTTTAGGCCGAAACTCCTGCTGCTTGTCGAGCAGGCGGAGAATCCATTGTTCTATATTGAGCGGGAACTGCGAAAACGATTTCCGCATGTTCGCATAGAAGCCCTTATTTGTAACATTACAGACAAAAACAGCTTAGAGCATATTTTCGCGAAATACAGACCGCAGGTGGTAATTCACGCCGCAGCTCACAAGCACGTGCCCCTGATGGAGCTTAACGCCGGGCAGGCCATCAGGAATAATATAACGGGCACGCAGACGGTCGCTAACGCCGCGGATAAATTCGGCACAACCAACTTCGTGATGATAAGCACCGATAAGGCTGTCAATCCGACCAGTATCATGGGCTCATCCAAACGAATCGCGGAGATGTATATTCAGGACCTTAACAGGACAAGTGAAACGCACTTCGTGACAGTCCGTTTCGGCAACGTACTGGATTCGGAAGGTTCGGTCGTTCCAATATTCAAAAAGCAAATAGCCGAGGGCGGCCCGGTGACGGTGACAGACCCTGAGATGAAGCGATATTTTATGACCATCCCGGAGGCGAGCCAGCTTGTGCTTCAGGCCGCAACGATGGGTAATGGCGGCGAAATCTTCGTGCTGGATATGGGCGAGCCGGTCAAAATCGTGGATCTTGCAAGAGAGCTAATCACGCTCAGCGGCTTCAGGCCGGGAGAAGATGTCGAAATAGTTTTTACCGGCCCCAGACCCGGCGAAAAATTATTCGAGGAATTGTCGATAGAAGGCGAGGATATGCAGCGGACAAGGCATCCGAAAATTCGCATTTGGAATAATATCACGATGGACAGGGACAGACTTTACGCCGGTATCAACGAGCTAATAGAGATCGCCGAAACTCAAAACAGAGAAGAAATAATCAGAAAAATAAAAGAGCTTGTTCCGGAATACACCGGCTCAAATCACATCCCGGAAAAAGCCGGCAAAAACAAAACCTTTCAAAAAAAATAAGGTGCCGTTTTAAAGCGGCAATTTTATCAGACCATTCAATCCGCTTCGACTCACAAAATATAAAGTCCCAATAAAAAAACGTATTTATTATAATCCGATAAAATCAGTCCATATCAAACTTAAATACACGTATAATTCAGGAGCCACATCCCCATTGTTCCGCCGGTCAAAATAAGGGCTACTTTTCAATATTTTTTTTCGCCGCCACGGAGCTTTTGTTCCTTAGTCCTTCATAAATCTATGCTTATCAAAATACTTGTTTACGAAAATAATTGACACGCATTAATAAATATGCTATAATACGTTATGCTATTTGAACAATATTTTCATATCTCTATAAAATAGAGTAGGAGGTCGGAAATATGAGGGCGATGAAAAAGTCACGCATTCTATCGACAATTGCTCTGCTGTTTGCAGTTTGCGTTGTCAGCATTCCCGCCAGAGCCGAATACGGCGGCGGCACGGGAGAGTCTGACAATCCGTACCTGATCTACAACGCCAAAGAGCTCAACTCGATCGGCGCAGAACCGAACGACTGGGACAAACATTTCATGCTAATGGCAGACATTGACATGAGTGGTTATACGGAAAAAGATTTTAATGTCATCGGTTATTGCGCGGATCTGGATTCTCCCGACAATGTCCCGTTCACGGGCACATTCTACGGTAATTGTCACATTATCGAAAACCTGACAGTCGAGGGAAAAAACTATCTCGGCATGTTCAGCCAATTAGGCAGCGGCGCCGAAGTCAGGGACCTGGGCCTGATTGATATTAAAATAAGCGGCTCGGGTGACTATATCGGAGGTCTGGTCGGATACAACGACGGCGGCAGTATCTCGAACTGCTACACAACAGGCGCCGTCAGCGGCAAGGATTTTGTCGGTGGATTAACAGGCTGGAATTCCGGACAAATAACAAATTGCTACAGCACCAGCCGGGTAATAGGTAATGTTGTAGTCGGCGGGCTTGTGGGATTGAATTGTGACGGCGGCGTCGATAATTCATTCTGGGATATCGAAGCAAGCGGCCAATTGACAAGTGACGGAGGTACAGGTCTTTCCGAAGCCGAGATGAAAACCGCCGCATTTTTCCTGAATGCAGGCTGGGATTTCGTTGATGAAACAAACAACGGCACAGATGATACATGGTGGATTCTCGAAGGCCAGGATTACCCACAATTATGGTGCGAGCCGATAGAAGACAATACCTTTGTCCTAAATAATTTGATCATAGGCGGTCAAACAGGAGACGAGGATGAAGAAGAGGACCAGGAGGAAGAGACTACGACTATTGAAGTATCATTGCCGACAAGCACTTCAAGCGAGAGTTTTACCGAGCAATTTTCATCCTCACTTGATGTTTTCGACCTTTCATATAAATCGGTAATGTTCACTCCGACGACAGACGGCAGCTATTATGCCCTCTTTGTGCAGGATATTTCAAGCCTGCCGACCAATCCGGCCGGAGGCACTCGCATAGATCTGGATGATGACGATTATACGAATGTTTATTTGAATGATCCCAATAAAGCTGTATACATTTTCGGCTACAGATATTACAGATTCTTTGTGGGAAGTAACGGATATATAACATTTACACGTGGAGACACGAGCCGAAGTAAATCATTAAGCAGCCACTTTAATACAAAGCGTATTTCTGCTTTGTTCAGCGATTTCGATCCTACCAAAGGCGGTAAGATTAGCTGGAAGGAGGCAACCGACCATGTGGCTGTAACATGGGAAAATATTTCCGAGTTTACTCCAACTAATTCCAACACATTCCAGGTCGAGTTATATTTTGATGGGAGGATACGTCTTGCCTGGCTCGATATAGGAGCCAAAATCGGGATTGTAGGTTTGTCACGAGGTACTGGTGTGCCATCAAATTTTCAGGAAACAGATTTTTCAGAAATTACAACGACACCGGGCCCGGGAACTGATCCAGGCACTCCGGGGGGAGGGAATTCAGATAGAAGAAATCGAAAAAAATAATGGTTTTAATCATTATCTCTTTTTATTCAGCCCGGCAGCTTCGGGCTATAAATAGATCGATTTTGATATTATTTTTATCAAAAATAAGGTGGGGCAATTATGCGTAAAAGAACATGTATAACAAAATGCGGAATAACAACCTATATCCTGCGGGCGGGTTTTGCGTTTTTATTAATGTGCCTGGCGGGTTCGGAAGCTTTTGCTTTAGACCCTATGGGCCCTCCTACCGCAAGCTTGAGACTGGACGAGCTTATGATAGGATTCAATTACACAAGCAGCTCAATGGATGTCGAATTGAATAACGGCGAATGGAACGAGTATTACGAAGGCAGCCTATATGACGCGGGAGAAGCGGAATCTTTCAAACTCAAAGATTTCGATATGAATAAGATATACGCCAATATCGGATACGGCTTATGGGACAATTGTGAAATATATTTGCGACTTGGTGGAGTAAGCACCGAGTTCGGCGATTCGATCTGGGAAGCCGGAGAAAAATTCGAAAGCAATACGAACTTTTCATTTTGCATCGGTTCCAAAGCGACTTTCTACGAGATAGGCGACCTCAAAATAGGCAGACTTATCCAACTGAGCTGGGCCAATATGGATGGAGACCTAAAAGCACCACAATGGACGGAAGCCGATTCCGTAGAAATGGACCTCATGGAAATCCAGGTCGCTATAGGACCGGCCTTCACATCACCGAACGGCTCATCGATATACGGTGGACCTTTTTTCCATTTTGTTGACGGCGAGATAAAAGATAAATACACCCTCGCATCAGGAATAAATACGGAATACACATGGGACATCGACGAATCTTCGACTTTCGGCGGTTATATAGGCACTCAATTGTATTTCTCCGAAAATTCTTACCTGAATATTGAATACCAACATACATCGGGGGCCAGTGCGGTCGGATTAAGTTTCACCTGGGAATTCTAAATCGCGGCAATTTTATAGCGTAAACAAAACTTAATTTCGATTATTTATAAACACAGCCAAAAACCGCCTTATAAGGCAACTGCTCATACAGCCTGCGCTCTCAGTTTTTATAAGAAGAAAATACCTGATGCGAACGGCAAAATATTGCCTTTGATGATATGCAAAAAAATCAATCCGCCTGAATCCTCCGCCTCACTTTTTATGTAAACAAAAATGTTACCCGGGTAACCGAAATATCAGTTATCGATAGCTTTCGCATTGGACTCGCTGCTATTTTTATTCCTGTTTTTAATTTCCCCGATTCGCTGCTTCGATTGTCCTTTTCCTTTCCCGGAGCCGCGTTTTGCCGGAGTTTCGCCTTTCATAAGAGCTAATGCCTTAACGCACGCCGCTCTTGTCGTGCGATCACGGTTTTTTTTGCCCTGTTCAAGAACTTCAACGGCCATTTTCTTCATTCTACCCTTCATGCTCCTAAGCCCATAAGCCGCCGCCTTTTTTGTTGTCCTCGAAAAATCACCAAGTAATATCTTTGTCAGAATTGCCAAACCGTCTTCCTGCATCCACGACAGGTTGAAAGCCGCCAGTCTGGCGGTTGTGATATCATTCGAGCATAACTTCCGAGTTAGCTGCTTTAAATGTTCAATTGCAGCTTCATCTTTTGCCTTGGCGGAAGGCTTTTGTTCATCAGGATTCATAAGGTCTCCTTCAAAAAGAGTAATTATAATTAAATCATCCTGATTATGCCAGTCGAAAAGTCGATTCAAAAAAACATTTTGCCGTCATTTTTTCAGAAATATTCGCGGTAATATAATTGCCGGTTAAGACTATTTAAACAATTCACTTTGAATAAAACTCACTCTTTTGAAGAAAACAATTCAGGATTTTTCAACAAGCGCATAAAAAAACCCGCATAAATACGGGTTTTTTTTATCGAATTTTAATGGTCGTTAGTTTTGCAATGGATTCGGGCCGTTTTCATCATTTCTCGGATGCGCGTTTTCATAAACCTCTTTCAGCCTTGTTGTCGTCAGATGAGTGTAAACCTGCGTTGTTGACAATGACTGATGTCCGAGCAGTTCCTGAACACTCCTTAAATCGGCTCCGTTGTTTAGCATATGTGTTGCAAAACTATGCCGCAAGGTGTGCGGACTAATTGCCGGATCGAGACCGGCCATTTTCAGATATTTATCCATTTTGCGTCGGACGCTGCGGGTACTCAGCCGACGGCCGTGCTTATTCACGAACAAAACCTTCGAGTCGAAATTGTTATTATTCTGTGCACGTTTATTTCTGAATTCCATATAATGCTGGATTGTCTGCAGAGCAGATGCCCCAATCGGCGCAATTCTTTCCTTTTTGCCCTTACCTCTTATATGCACGACTTCACCGAGAAAATCGATATCTTCCATATTGAGCGCCACAAGCTCACTGACTCTTATTCCGGTGCTATATAACGTTTCCATAATCGCCCGATCCCTTGCTCCGAGCCAGGTATTCATCGGTGGTGTTTCGAGCAATCTCTTGACTTCTTCATATTCGAGGAAACGCGGCAGTTTCTTTTCCTGTTTCGGAGTTCTGACAGCCGTTACCGGATTCGTGCTGAGATTGTTTCTTTTTACCAGGAATTTATAGAAACTTCGCAATGTGGCAAGCTTACGTGCCACTGTCGCTCGTGAATACTGCTTCTCACTTAGAAAAGCAAGATATGACCTGATAGAATCGGTACTCGCTTCAAGAAGTAACTGATCGATATTTATATTCACTTTCGTCGCCACAGCGGTAGCGGGACCGTCATGATGATGGCTGAACGAATCAGTCTCATCATAATCCGTCGGGCCTTCAGAACCCCCTGAAAGAAATTCACTGAATTGTGTAAGATCGGCACCGTAACACTTTGCAGTGTGTTCGGAAAAACGCCTTTCATATTTCAAGTAATCTAAGAACTTTCGGATAATCGCGCTTTCTTCCATAATAATTTACCTATCTATTATTTTAATTCACTTATTTTTTCAGACTCACTACGCCACTTGTTTTCTCACATATGATGCATCTCTACAGAGTTAATTTTTGCTGAACTGAGCGTTTCTGTTTTCTCCCAGAAGTTCGTTCGCCTGGCCAACAAGTAACTGTGTCAATTTGAAACTCAGCACTGCCGCATCGAACCAATCAAAATTCGTTCGTGCGTCCCTGGCCTGATCAATCAGGGCGTCCAATAATTCATCTTCGCTGCCGTTTTCATAACGAAATATGAACTTCTCGGCTCCCTTATTCAAAACCAATTGTCGTTTCATTCTTTTCTGCCGTTAAAACACAAACTTCAAATCCTTTTTTGCAACCTGCGATAAAACCGACACTACCGGAAACGCTACAAGGCTTTTATCGGCCAATCTGAGTTATGGCTTTACAAATTGAATGAGAATAGAAGGAAAATAAGGTGAAAATTTAGATAATTTTTTAAGGGGCAGGTCACTCAATAAACCTGAGTTATCAATTAATTATCTCTCAGCCGGTATCATTATACTCAGGAAACGACCTTAAAAAAGACCTTTCCATCTTTTTCTTCCGAGCAAATGACCCTCTTATTTAAGAGGTTGGTGACATATTTCAATGCCTCATTGCGACCGATGCTCATACCCGAACAAATATCATCCAGTGAACAAGGCCTGCGTTTCAGCATTGAAAACAAGGTTTTTGTCGCGTTAATTGCCGCAAAATTTACATTCGATCCAATATCCACTTTGCCTTCATAAGGACCTGAATCCGGCGCCGGCGGAAAATCAGCTATAATCTCGCAGTTGCCCCCCAGGCTTTGCGCTATAGCAACCAGCTTTCGTTCATCCAACTTATTAATGCCTGCTTTTGCGGTAGGCCGTACGGCGGTATTGAGCTGAACCTTATCCGGAGAAATGCGCTCAATAACAGCCCTGATTGCGGCAATTTCCTCGATACCGGTATTGATTGAATCTACAACAAAAACTTCAAGCCATATTTGGCCGGTAAATTCCTTCCTGAACGAGCACAGCCCGGAAACAAGCTTTTCAATACTAATATCTCGATGTGGTCGATTTATTTTCTTAAATGTCCGTTCATCTCCGGCATCCAGAGAAGGCAGAACGACATCGGCCTTGGCGCAATCCGACCGTACATCAGAGCGATACAGCAATGTTCCGTTGGTTACGATAGCTATCGGGATGTTAGTAATTATTTTTATTCCTTCGACAATTTCTCCAAGCGATGAATTCAAAGTCGGCTCACCCGAGCCGGCAATAGTGATATAATCGGTTTTCAGGCCGTTATCCAAAGCATCCTTCAGCTCGGCAATAATCGGCTGTGCCGGCACGTAAGCTTTTCGCTCAATACTCTTTTCTGTGGTTCTTCCGAGCTGGCAATAAACACAATCAAGCGTACAGACTTTGAACGGTACAATATCGACACCAAAGCTTCTGCCTAATCTTCGAGAAGGTACGGGGCCATAAAAATATTTTTTTTCTCCGGCCATAATATCTATCCTTACGGAAATTATTTCCGGCTAATTCCGTATTAAATCAAATATATCCCTGCAGGTTTTTAACAAATCTTCGAGCCATTCTATCGGCATAACACATGCGGCATCGGATTTTGCCTTCTCAGGCTGAGGATGGACCTCAACAAAAAGACCGTTGGCGCCAACCGCAATCGCCGCTCTGGCGAGCAAAGGAGCCAATTCCCTTCTGCCGGCGCTGGCATTGCCAAGTCCTCCGGGCTGCTGAGTGCTATGGGTCGCGTCGAAAATTACCGGGCAGCCCAGCTTTTTCATAGCTTCAATCGCGGTCATATCGTTGACCAGCCGGTTATAACCGAAAAAAGTGCCGCGTTCGGTCAGCATTATTTTTTCATTACCGCAGGCACGAACTTTTTCGACAACATTTTTCATTTCATCCGGCGATAGAAATTGACCCTTTTTAACATTCACAGGTTTTCCGGTTCGCGCACATGCACAAAGCAAATCCGTCTGCCTGCATAGAAAAGCGGGAACCTGTAAACAATCAACAACATCTCCGACCGTCTCGGCCTGTGCCGGCTCATGTACGTCGGTCATAATCGGAAGATTTGTTTTTCGCCGAACTGCATCAAGAATCTTCAGGCCCTTTTCCATGCCCGGTCCACGGAAACTATCTATGCTGGAGCGATTTGCCTTATCGAAACTTGCCTTGAAAATCAATCCGATGCCCGTATTGAAACTTATCTGCAGCAATCTTTCGGCAATTTCCAGGCAATTATCTTTACTTTCAATCACACAGGGACCTGCCATTACAAATAACGGGGAATCAAAGCCTATATTTATATTACCAATATTAAAATTCATTTTATTTTATGCCTCACATCAAAGTGCCTAAAGTTTAGAGTGACTAAAGTGCCAAAAATCAAGAATTATAATTTTAGTTCACTTTAGCTCATTTTTGTCACTCGTCTTATCCTATCGCTCTGACAATTCTCGTTCTAATACCCGCCGGTTTGGCTTTTTCAGGTACGATGCAATTAACAGCGTGCGGTAATACGTTGATTTCAACCGGAAGCGCCGGTCCGGGATCACCGTCAATTTCAGTTCTTATGGAACTTACATCAGAACTTACATTAATGTTTTTACCCTGACGGTAGATAACATCACGAGAATTAGCATGGTGTTTCAAAACCGTCATCATCGAATGCTTTATAAGATGAATCCGGGATGCACATTTATAAATACATACATCCAGCAGGCCATCGCCGAAATCAGCATAATGTAAAATCTGCAGGCCTATAGCATATCTTGAAATGTTTCCCACAAATACAAGTCCCGGGCCGTCATAGATTTGTTCCCCGTCAACCTGAATCCTCATCGGAGCAAACTCATAACCCCAAAAAGTCCGCCAGATAGGCCAGAAGTAATCAAAGTGATTGATATGACCGTCTCGCTGCTCGCTAACCTTTTTAACCACTTCCCCGTCAAAACCGAAACCGGCAATAGAAGTAAAACATCTGCCGTTGACATTTCCCAAATCCAGAGGTCGAATATATCCGGCTTCAAACGTCCTTACCAAAGTCTTTAACTTTTCATCGAAGCCCAATTCGTTTGCCAGCAGATTCTCCGTGCCGCTGGGCATTATAAGCAACGGCTTATCACTTCCTTCGAGTCCGTGCGCCACTTCCCTGACCGTGCCGTCACCGCCGGCAACGATAACCATAGCGCAATCATAATCGACCGCCGCATCGGTAGCGAGCTCACAGGCATGATGCAGAGAAGTTGTTAGATTGCTTCTGACCTCATATCCGCTTTTAACAAGATATCGTTCAAAGCGGCGCCCCATAATTTTCGTGCAGGTTGCGCCGGATTTCGGATTAACAATATAAGCGATGTAACCATCCTGGGGTTTCATAAAATTTACAGCGTTACGGCGTAATTTAATCTTTGCCGGATTTACTTTTTTCCATAATCAAAGCCGCATAGCTTTTTTTAATATGCGGCAAATTACCGAGGCCCAGACTTTTTTGCACTTCTGAGATTTTTTCGTCGTCCGGCCCCTCGATTTCCACAAATTCGCCTAATTCCTTCAACTTATCCAAGGCAACTTCACAACCTCCGAATTTCCAGAGGCGGCGTTTTTTATCAACGGACAATCTCCGTTCGTATCCGAGGGCGGCAAGAAGTTTCTCCGCCGATTCCGCATCACCAACTTCAAATTCAATCTCCTGCCGCTTCTTGTAGTTACTTTTTTCTTTCGCGCCTTTATACGTCAAAAAAAGTCTTATAGTTTCACCAACCACCTGCCGGCGCAATCTAAGACATTTGTCAGATCCAGATAAGTTCGCACTCAAATCGTCGAAATGAATATCACTCTGGTCCTGCTCGGCCACAAATTCGGCATCAAGCTGCCGGAGTTTATTCTCTACCTCGGCCAGCGAATCAACTTTTAGTTTTGCTTCAATTTCAATAAACATCGTTTAATTACGTAATTCAAGTCAGCCTGTTTTATAGAGCAGCCTTTATGGCATCCAGCCGGCCTTTGGCGCCTGCCTGCTCACCTTCAGAATCAAAAAACTTGATTAGCTGCTCGCAAGGATATTCGCTGCAATATGCACAATTCTCAAGTTTTTTTTCGCTCGCGCATTTCCTTATTTTGCACTTCTGACAGCCGGAATACAATCTTCCTCCTTGAGCCCTGCATCCATCGCAATCAGTAATCTCTTCCAGACGTTTTTCCTCGCCGAGATATTCCTTAATGGCGATGACAATCTGCTCCCTCATTTGTCTTTGTTTGACGGCATTTTTCTCTCTCGTCGCCATGTAAATTTGGCAAGTTACACAATTTAATCCGCAATAAGCAATCATTTCCGATGCCATCTTTTCATCTTCTCTTTTTCCAGACTGGTTATTACAACCGGTAAGCACAACGCCTCCCAGTAACATTCCTGCCGCCGTGCCTGCTCCACGAACAAGAAAGCACCTTCTGCTACATTCTATACACATTATATTCGCTTCTCTATAAGTTCAATAATCCTTTATTTTACACGTATTTTCCGCACCGCATCAATAAAACCCGGCGATTTTATCTG
This sequence comes from Sedimentisphaerales bacterium, assembly GCA_016933295.1. Lineage (GTDB taxonomy): Bacteria > Planctomycetota > Phycisphaerae > Sedimentisphaerales > Anaerobacaceae > JAFGPS01. The sequence goes on from JAFGBG010000255.1 coordinate 11,966, forward strand.
CAATATCCGCTCAGCTTCGGAAAAAATATATCGGCGCATATAAGATACCTTATTTCAGATTGGAATATTCTGAATTTCTTAAATAACTATATTCACTAAGCGTGACTTAATAACGATAATTTTCTTAGGCTCTTTGCCCGCCATAGCGGCAACCACCTTATCGCAGCTCAAGGCTTTTTGTTTTATCAACTCTTCGCTCGAATCCGCGGCGACTACTATTTTATCCTTTATTTTGCCGTTGACCTGGATAGCCAGTTCGATTTCCTTTTCTTTTATTAGTTCCCTATCGTACTGAGGCCAGTTTTCATACGCCAGGCTTTCGACATGACCGAGTTTTGCCCATAGCTCTTCGGAAACATGAGGTGCAAAAGGAGATAGAATCAGGACAAGCTTCTCAACTACTTCTTTAGGTATTACCGGCAGTTTTGCAAGGTGATTGCCCAAAATCATCATCGCACTTATTGCCGTATTGAAGCCGAAACTTTCGATATCATCACCGACTTTTTTTATCGTCTGATTCAATAACCTAAGTGTAGTTTCATCCGCCGCAGCCTGTTTTATCGATTCATGAATTTCGCCGCTATCCTTATCCACAATCAGCCGCCAGAGTTTCTGCAAGAACCTATGCACTCCCTCGACTCCCTGCATACTCCACGGCTTGATGGCTTCCAACGGCCCCATGAACATTTCATAAAGCCGCATCGAATCGGCACCGTAATCAGTAATGACCTTATCGGGATTGACAACGTTGCCGCGGGATTTGCTCATCTTCTGACCATCCTCGCCCAGAATCATTCCCTGATTAACGAGCTTTTTGAACGGCTCTTTTGTCGTGACATATCCGAGGTCGTAGAGAAATTTATGCCAGAATCGCGAGTACAACAGGTGCAGCACGGCGTGTTCGGCACCGCCGATATACAAATCCACCGGCATCCAGTATTTTTCCTTATCGGGGGCCCATCCCTGTTCATTATTGTCTGGGTCGAGATAGCGCAAATAGTACCAGCAACTGCCGGCCCATTGCGGCATAGTATTCGTCTCACGTCTGGCTTTCGAGCCGTCCGGCAAAGTAATATTTACCCAATCAGTAACATTAGCCAGCGGCGGCTCACCCGTGCCCGTCGGTTTATAATCATCGACAGCAGGTAATTTTAAGGGCAAGTCTTCCTCCGAAATTCCGACGACACTGCCATCCCCGGTATGCAGGATGGGAAACGGCTCTCCCCAGTATCGCTGCCTGCTGAAAAGCCAGTCGCGCAGCTTGTAGTTGATGGCCTTTGTTCCCTGGCCTCTTTCCTGAAGCCAGTTTGTAATCTTGTCCTTGAATTCTGCCGTGCTCAGACCGTCAAACTGCCCGCTATTAATCGCCCTGCCGTCTCCGACAAAGCACAGCTTGCCCTGCCGAGCCAATTCGGATTGCTCCTTGTCCAGAGGATCGACGACCGGGATAATCGGCAGATCGAATTTTGTCGCGAACTCGAAGTCACGCTCATCGTGGGCCGGCACGGCCATAATCGCGCCGGTCCCGTAGCTGATCAGGACGTAGTCACTTATCCAGATTGGAATTTTTTCGCCGTTGACGGGATTGATGGCATAAGCACCGATAAATTCGCCGGTCTTGTCCTTAGCCAGATCGGTACGGTCCAAATCGCTTTTACGCGCCGCTTCTTCGCGATATTTCTTAACGGCATCTTTTTTATCGTTGGTCGTAAGAATATCCACAAGCCGATGCTCGGGGGCCATTACCATATATGTGGCACCGAACAATGTATCGGGACGTGTCGTGAAAACTCTTATTGTCTCATCGAAACCATCGACCTTAAAATCAACATCGGCTCCGATACTTTTTCCAATCCAGTCCTGCTGTAGTTTTTTGATAGATTCAGGCCAGTCAACCTCGTCCAAATCATCCAGCAGCCTTTCGGCGTATTTTGTAATCCTCAGCATCCACTGCCGCATCGGCTTTCTGATAACCGGATGTCCTCCCCGCTCGCTTACTCCTCCTACCACTTCCTCATTCGCCAGGACAGTCCCCAGCGCCGGACACCAGTTGACGGCAACTTCGGCTTCATAGGCGAGACGATTGTCGTCGATAAATTTTTGCCGCTGTTGTTCGTTTAGACCTTGCGGAATCGGCAATTGATCGATGGGCTTTGCTTTCTGCTCGGCGTCATCGAAGAAGCAGTTGAACATTTTCAAAAATATCCACTGTGTCCATTTATAATAATTCGGATCGGTCGTATTGACTTCCCGGTCCCAGTCGTAACTAAAACCGAGCGACTTGATTTGCTTACGTATATTATCCACGTTTTTTTTCGTAGTTTCTTCCGGAGCGGTACCGGTCTGTACGGCGTATTGTTCCGCCGGCAGACCAAAAGCGTCCCAGCCCATCGGGTGCAGAACGTTGAAGCCTTTCATCCGTTTATACCGGGCGACAATATCGCTTGCCGTATAACCTTCCGGATGACCGACGTGCAAACCCTGCCCCGAAGGATAGGGAAACATATCCAATACATAATATTTGGGCTTCGATTCATCACAGTCTTTGGCCTTGAACGTCCTTGATCGCTCCCAGGACTGTTGCCACTTTTTCTCAATTTCATTAAATTTGTAAAGTCCGTTCATCGAATACATTTATCCTTTCAGCTTCTGATTAAAAACAAAGTTGGTTTTTCGCCGCTACACAATAAACCAAATATCCGGAAAAATCCACTAAAAATCGACTATTCTCCAATATAAGGTCATAGAAACAGAGCTTTTGAGCCGTTAATAAATGGACTCGCCGCCAAAAAAGAATGGTTAGTCAAAGGCAGATGCGATTACTTTGCTAATTTGTCAAATTCTCTTTTCTTACATACCATCCGGACATACATGGGGCAGACCGATGTGCAAAAAAGATGAAAAACGCAACAACATATCGTATCTGTGTTTTTACAGGTTCGATTCAGAATATCAAAGTATAATGAAAACTTTCGTCACTACAACAGAAGTTCCAACCTGATATTCACTTATTTCCAATAACGAATATCATAGGGATTACTACACCGAAGCCAGCTCAGTGCCACCGTGGCAAAATCGACAATACCTATAAAGCCGTCACCGGCCAGATCCGCTTCCAATGAAGAATCGTATATGGAAAACACTTCGTCACTGACATCATAGACACCCATATTGGCGCTATTATTAATTCGAACGATACACTGATTAGAATCGACGAGAGGCACAAGCCATTTGTAGCTGCCGGTGTTTCCGACATTAGGCGGAAAAACATTCACCCATGAATTGCCGTTGTCTATTGAAAATTCGATAAGGACACTATCGACTATTCCCGTATAACTCCATGTAATATCATAAGTGATTCCACCCGTTAAAACCTCCGAACCGTTGGGAGACAATAAGGTCAATTCGGAAGATTCGGCGACGACTGTACGCAATCGATTCAAATCCTGCAAACCCCACTGATTGGGTGAGCCGAAAGTGCTTAAATTTATGCCGTCGTCATAGTCCGGCGAATCAGCTACAATCGAGGCGCTCGGCTTGGCTTCAAGTCTGAATATGTCCGTATTCCCGATTCCGCTCACCGGGCTGACGCCTTCACCGGCGGGACCGAATATGACGGTATTATCTTTATTTCTTATTATAAGCTGCCAATTGTTGGAACTCACAGGAAAAGAGGAATCTTCAATATAAAGCCCGTCACCACTATCGCTCGCCTGAACATTTATCCACCAGTCACCCGCTGCCGGATTATAGCTGATATCGCTGGGCAGGTCTTCGGAAACGGTGATGATAGTACCGCTTCGCAAATCGGACCAAATGCTGTGGTCCGTCAAATCCAAAGTTTCATCGAGCGAACCATTATCGTAGATATCAAACTTCCATTCCCGCATATCCAGATGATCGGTAATTACCACCAATTCGAACCAGTCACCGCCATTGCCCTGAACGCGCCCAAAATAACTATCGGATGCACGGCCTCCATCAGCGTCGGCCGCGGCATTTCCGCCATTAAGAAATTCCGAACTGCTGACAGCATTATATTCGTTTAGAATAACATCAGATGCATATGTAAATCCTGAAATGAGCAGGATTGCACAAACCATTAAAAACGCATTAATCTTCCACATTTCCCGTATTCCTTTCTTATTAAGTATTTCATAAATCTTTCTTGTCATTTTCCGGAACGTCCTGCATTTCTTCCACACCACAAAATCGATGAATTCCGCCGACCCGGATTGTGACTGGTCGATGTCGGATTTGGAGGACGCTGCTGAAAATGGTTATTCACTGACAAGTATTTCTTTCTCCATGCCTTTTTCCCACATACCGTCCGGCCGGACCTGCAATACTCCGGTATCGCGGTAAAAATTTAGCATTGCAATGGTATAATTCACTAACGCATCAGTGGCTTCATTTTGAGCATCAATCATGTCGCTTTGAGCACTGAGAACCCGGCGGCTGCTCGCTCTGGAATATTGCATCAATGTATAAGTTTTTCTATACCTTTCCTGAGCGAGTTGAAAACCCTCTTTCTGAAGTTTGTACCTTTCGGCCGCTTTTTTCAAATCACGCAAAGCCTGCCGTACTTCCATTGCAACAGTATCCGATGCCAATTCATATTCTCGCCGGCTCTGATTCAGTGTAATCAAAGCCTTGCGATAGACGTTCTGTTCGGCCACACGATCCAGCGGCAGGTCCAGATTAATATCCAGAAGATAGTCTTCGGTAAATTGCACATTTCGACGATTACCCCGATCTCCTGCGACAACATCGGCCGAGCCTGTCAGGTTTAATTCAGCCCGCAGAGCATCGGCAGCTACGACAACTTTTCGCCGGGCATCAATAACGCGATCTGCATAATTAATCAAATCGAGCCTACGAGATAAAGCCGTGTGTATTGATTCACCTTCATCAAAATCAGTATCAAGGGTGTCGATAGCCCTCAATGTATCAAGCTCATTCTCATCCAAACGAAACTCAGATGTGGTGGGCAAACCCAACGTTATTTTGAACTGATCAAGAGAGAGCTCGTATTCTTTCTGAGCCTGAACAAGAACATCCTGAACCTGAAGCATCTCTTGTTTAATCCTGTCAAGCTCATAAGCCGGCAAACGACCGGCATCTTTCAATTTTTCAATACGCCGGGCTAACTGAGTCAATGTATCGTAATTTGCTTCCGTCGTTTTTACAATGTCATGGAGTTTTATAACCTGATAGTACTGAGTGATAACCGAGACCACAAATAACTGACGAAATCTGCTGAAGTTACGAATCTGATAGAGCGTATCTCTATCAGCTTGTACAAGAGGTTCCAACACAATATTGGGGTCGCTGCCCCGCAGGAACGGTTGAGTAACAGCCGCAGACAGGATAGATGTCAGACCACTGCGCATATTGCCGGTGAGCACATCGACATAAGCCGCCGAGATTTTCGCGCTGATTATTGTGCCATAAGATAAAAGTCTATTAAAACCAAGATTCGCTTCGACTCCAGTTAATTCATCATTTCTATCGGCTCCATAGCCCCCGCTTAATCCTCCCATATATTGGGTTTCAAACAAGTGACGCACCAATCTTAGATCCAAAGCCGAAGTATATAAAAGCTCCTTTTGAGTCTGGTAGTCTCTGTTATGAGCCGTTGCAATCGCAACCGCACGTGATAAATCGAGCCCTTCTCCGGCAGAGATTTCCTTATTAATTTGAATATCGTTGGGTAACGGAGCTACATCACTGATTTTATAATTCGCCCTGCTGCCGAATTCATCCTGCCACTTTTGGTCGATAATACGATATACTTGAGCATCCGCTTCGGCTTTATAATCTTTTGATGTACACCCGGCAATAAAGCACAAGCTTACAAGTATGTACACTATTATATATCGGAATCCTGAATTTTTATTATTACTCGGCATCTATATATCTGTCACCTGTGATTTATAAATTATCTCATACGAGCATTTTCAGAAACATCTTTCAGAAGTATTACAAAGCCCTTATCCCCACTAATTCACCAGCAATCAGCTCCAGCCCCTCAGGAATTTTTATGACTATCGGCTGACCCCACTGAGGAAAATTAGGATTTCGCCACAACTGCTCCGGCATAAGTTCAAGCGTCGGACCAATGTATTTAACCTCACATCTTGCCTTCTGCTCCGGCGGCCTGCTCTTAAAAACTTCAACCTGCGTACGCTCATCGACCAATCCCAATTGACTTTCGCTTACATAGGCTATGATTTCGCTCGGTCTGTTTTCAGCGACAGACAAAATTGATTCGCCGGCCTGAATTACTTCGCCGGTCCGGCGAATAACGTCCTCGCCCGGCCTTCGCAATATAGCTTGATTCGCCCGACCCTGAAGCGAGATCACAACACCAGCAAATGGAGCCTTCAATTCCACTACCCGTCGTGCATTTAGTGCCTCAAGCTGTTGTACAATACCATTAACCACCTCCTCTTGAACCTTTATTTCTTTTCTTATGACTTCAAGGGCATTGTCTATAGAGGGATGTGTCAGTTGAAGTTGAGAAAAATCATCCAGTCTTTGCTTCGCTGTTACATAATCTTTCTCGACCTGAGCAAGCATCATTTCATTTTCTGAGATTTTTTTGGCCAAACTGTCATGCTGCGCTTTTACTTTTTGTAGTTCATAAGGTACAACAGCATCTTCCTTAAGCAAAGCTTCGGTAATTTTCACATCGGATGCCAGGTCTGCCAGTAACACACGGTCAGACGCTATTTGTGCTTTTAATGACAATATCTCAAGTCTTGACTGGTCGGCATCGATAAGAAATCTCCTCAACTCCGTAGCAAAGTTAATTTCTCGATCAGCCTTATCAGCCAGCAGAGCATCCTGTGTGGGCACCAATTGAGCCGTCAGGTGCTCTATCTCCGCCACGGCCGCATTCAACTGTGATCTCAAATCGGCTTCTACCATGTTGTCATCATCAAGAACAGTATCGATTACAGCCAATGTTTGTCCGGCTTCAACCTGCTCGAATAAATCGACACAGACTTCTGTTAACCTTCCTGTACTTGTAGCTGAAATCTGCCGAACTTGCCCCCTTGCCATACCCAAGACTTCAAATCGCTGTGAACGACGTGTAAAAAGGCCGATAACACATAATACCGCTCCCAGCCAGACTATCACCGGAAATACGTGACGACGTATACGAAACGGATAACCCTTTAGATATACCCTTTTCATACGTTACTCATACCTCCAGTAGCTGTTCTTGCATTGTCAGGTTGATATTTTCAAGCCCTTCAACCTTTTGCAGTTCTGACAACAACTGCTGATTCATTGCAGCATTTCGAATCATTAACTGGTAGGCATATTCTACCTCGTTCACTCCGAAACCGGTGCTTTGAGCAGAGATTAGCGTGAAACTTCCGCAAAAACGCCTGAGAATAGAGGGAACCGGACTTTCAGGTCCCATTTGGCCTTTGGAAACGAATCGCAAGAAACCGTTATGCGGCTGATGTGTGCCAAATGCGACCACATACAAATATATGATTATTAAACAAAGAATAATAGTTCCTACAACAGCCACAGCATATCGCTGAGAACCTGAAGCCATCCCAACCACAAGCGCGCAGAAAATGAAGGCGATATCCCTTGTATCTTTAACGATGTTACGAAAACGTATAATCGCAAGGGCGCCCATTAAACCGACCGCAGTAATGATACTCGTACCAATTACGGCCATCACCATTGCCACGACAACAGTAATAACAATCAACGACTGGACAAAAGACCTCGAATAGGACAAACCACTATGTGTAAAATAATATACCCAGGCCAATAGCTGTCCCAAAACAAAAGCCAGCAACAGCGATAAAAGAACCGCCTCCGGCGTAAACGGCCCTGCCGTTAACGGAGTTCCTTCTAATATTTCCCATATTCTATCCATTATTCATTACCCTGCACAACAGGCGCGCAAAATCTTAATAAAAGCGAATCTTCAACCGACGAAGCATATTTTGATATTGATCTTTGCCGCAGGTTAAAATACTTGACCATCTGGCTTAACCACGTCGGGTAATGATCGGTAAACTTTATCTCTAAAATAACTCCGCCATTTGTAAAAGGATTCCTCTGCCAACCCCCGCCGGAAAGCCTGACATGAGGCAAATCTGTGACACAATATGACAGATCCCGGTCAAAGGTCACCCTTACCCTGTTGTGCATATTACATTCATAGGCACGCCGCATATAGCGAATAAGAACCACCGGTTTCGCACGAATACTGTTAAGGTATAACTGAAACTGATTTATCGTATCAGTATCGGCGGTATAATTTTGCGGCGGCAGCGGAATCCCGGCAAGTATATTAGTAATATCACTGCTCATAACACGCGCACGGCTTTTGATAATAATCGTATTCATGCGGCGTTTTATCTCGAGGAAGCGGGGATAATCAGGCTCATCCGTATAGCTTCGTATTCTTAACTTAAAGCGGTTTTTGTGACCACGAAGACTTTCCTTGCAAAGCCTCAATTCATCTGAATCCAAATAAAGGCTCACAATGGGATAATCGCCGTTACGATGTAATTTTGAATACCGATCCATCTGTATATAAGGTTTGATAAACTGGGTGATACCCTCAGCCGTAGATTCACTAATATGATATTTCATTTCGTGACGGCACTTCAAGGTACGATCGGGCACATTATCCGGCATACCCGAAGAATCAGGCGTGTCATCAAACTGTTTTTTTTTATTAAGCATGAATGTCTAATCAGTAAAGCTACGATAAAAGTCTCAAAAAAACCAAACAAACAACAAATATAGCAAAAACAATACCCCTTCCTGTTTTATGCACTGTTGCCCTTTGCTCCGAGCTATGGGAGTCCTACTCCATATCACAAAGGCTCAAAACGATACAACCACCCGCCCAAATGGCTTTTACGCATCCAATAGCTTATCAAAAAGCCTTAAAATATTACCTATTCTAACATATATTTAGTAAATAAGTCAATACTAAACTAATCGAGGGCCGGGATATATTTTCATGTCTCTATTTTGCTGATTTTTCTTGACCAAATAAAATAATTTAGATTAAAATGCTGGATTCTATAAATTTCCTTATAAATAGTAATTCAATACTGGCGAATGTCTTATGAACGAAAAAATCGTTAAAATCGGACTTGTCGGTTTTGGAACAATCGGCAGCGGTGTTGCAAAGCTGATAATGGAAGACGCGGATTCTATAGCTTCCAGAACCGGCCTCAGGCTCGAATTATCTCGTGTCATCGATGTCGATACCACCTCAGAACGTCCTATAAAATTGCCGGGTAATATGCTCTCGGACGATCTAAGTCAATTACTTAATGATGAAACTATTACAATAGGTATTGAAACCATCGGAGGAACCGATGCGGCAAAACAGGTTCAGTTAAAAATGCTTGAGTCAGGAAAGGACGTTGTAACCGCCAACAAAGCCCTTTTAGCCGAACACGGCAACGAATTGTACAGGGCCGCCCGGAAAAACGGCAGATGTATAGCTTTTGAGGCAAGTTGTGCCGGAGGAATACCTATCATCTCGGCGATTCGATCCGGACTGGCGGCAAACAAGATTACTGCAATGTACGGTATAGTCAACGGAACGTGCAATTATATTCTCTCAAATATGGCCTCGAAAAACGAGAAATTCGACCAGGTTTTGGCCAGAGCGCAGGAAAAAGGCTATGCCGAACCCGATCCTTCCTTAGATATCAACGGACAGGATAGCGCCCACAAGCTCGCAATCCTTGCCTCTATTGCATTCGGATACGAGATTATGTTCGATGACATTTTCGTCGAGGGAATTAATAACATATCGCAGGACGATGTCCATTACGGCAGAGAAATGGGCTATTGTTTGAAGTTGCTGGCAATCGGGCAAAAAGACGAACAAAACAGGATATCCCTCCGGGTCCATCCTTCATTTATCGCCAATGATAATCCCCTTTCTCAAGTGGAAGGTCCGTTCAACGCCGTTAGCATATTCGGCAGTGCTGTCGGACAGGTAATGTTCTATGGACGCGGCGCGGGGATGATGCCGACGGCAAGTGCCGTTGTCGCGGATATAATTGATGTCGCCCTCGGCAATTCAGGCAGGACTTTTAACCATTTGAATATACGTCCAAGAACCGAATCGGAACTATTGATAGATAAAATAGACAACCTTGTAAGCAAATTCTATATTAGAATAATGTGCAAGGACCAGCCCGGCGTAATAGCACAATGGAGTAAAGTGCTGGCGGAAAACAATATAAGCATATCCGGCGCATTACAACACGAAGGCAAAGGCCCGGATGACACTGTTCCGGTAGTAATAATAACACATCTCACCCGGCAGGAAAACATAACCGCCGCTTTAAATGATATGGAAAAGCTTGACGTTATCGGTGGAAATCCGGTCTGTATCAGAATCGTCGACATTCCGGAGGACAAGGATTAGTGACAAAATACGCCATAATCATCCCGGATGGTGCGGCAGATGAGCCACTCGAGCAATTTGACGGACAAACCGCGCTCGAGGCCGCAAAAACACCTAACATCGATAAAATAAGCAAAATCGGCAGACAAGGCCTTGTACGTACCATACCTGAAGGAATGGAAGCCGGTAGCGATGTGGCACAAATGTCTCTGTTAGGCTACGATCCTCGTAGATATTACACCGGCAGGGCTCCTATCGAAGCCGCCGCAAGAAACATTAAGCTCTCACTGGGAGACTGGGTATTCAGGTGCAACCTTGTAACTATTGCCGACGGCAAAATGATGGATCACAGTGCCGGACATATTTCCTCTGCAGAAGGCTCTAAACTGATTACCGAACTCGACGAACAGCTCGGCAACGAGAAAATGAGGTTTCATACGGGGGTAAGCTACAGGCACTTATTGGTTACGAAACAGATTGAATTTGATGTAAAAACTTATCCGCCTCATGATCATATAGGTCAGCCAATAGACAAAATATTGCCCCGCGGCAAGGGATCGGATTTGCTGATTGATCTAATGGCCCGTTCACAACAGTTTTTCTCCAACCATGATATTAATCAGGTCAGAAAAGACCTCGGAGAAAACGAGGTCAGCTCCATCTGGCTTTGGGGACACGGCCAGCAGGCCCAACTGGAGCGTTTCCATAAACGCTTCGGAATAAAAGGTGCCGCTATTACGGCTGTCGACCTTGTGAGAGGTCTGGCGAAATTAATCGGATTCGATTTGATAACCGTACCGGGCGCCACAGGCTTCATTGACACCGATTACAAAGGCAAAGGTTCGGCGGCAGTTGAAGCGATTAACAATTACGACATTGTATTCGTTCATATTGAAGCGCCCGACGAAGCTTCTCATTCAGGGAACGCCGAGCTAAAAGTAAAGGCTATTGAGCAAATCGACGAAAATATTGTCGGTCCTGTTTTTGAAGCGCTGCAAAAATACCCAAAATGGCGAATACTTGTTATGCCGGATCACCCAACCCCCGTCAGGAGCTGTGCTCACTCGGCGGAACCGGTTCCCTTTGCCATGGCGGGCGACGACATAAGCGGCATCTTACAGACCACCTTTAGTGAAGTAAATGCCGCAAAATCGGGTTTTCGGATAGATAAAGGCTACGAATTAATGGAGTATTTTCTAAAAAGTTAAAAACTTAACGTCAAATTTTTAAATATAATACAGGAATTTAATTGGACTAAATATGGCAATCCTCGTACAAAAATTCGGCGGCACTTCGGTTGCCGATGCCGAAAAGATTCGCCGAGCCGCCAGGCGTGTCATTAAGGCGGCAGAAAACGGCTATTCGGTTGTAGTTGTCGCTTCGGCTCGCGGCAAACAAACCGATCAGCTTGTTGCCGATGCTTTGGAACTGAATCCGAATCCACCGAAACGGGAAATGGACCAGTTGCTTAGCACAGGCGAACAACAAACGGTTTCACTTTTTGCGATGGCACTCGATGCTATGGGGCGTCAGGCTATAAGCTTTACAGGCGGTCAAATCCGAATGATGACCGACAGCGTTCACACAAAGGCACGTATAAGAAGCATCGACGCCGAGAGAATTCATAATCAACTGGACCAGGGCAAAATCGTTATCGTTGCCGGTTTCCAGGGTATCGACGAATTCGAGAACATAACAACGCTCGGCCGGGGCGGCTCAGATACCACCGCCGTTGCTATTGCGGCGGCGCTGGGGGCCAAAGAATGTGAAATTTATACCGATGTTGACGGAATTTATACTTCCGACCCGAGGATATATAAAAAAGCCGTAAAGATGGACCAAATCAGTTATGATGAAATGCTCGAAATGGCAAGCCTTGGAGCCGGTGTGATGCATCCTCGGGCCGTCGAATTCGGCAAAAAATATGATGTTAAAATTCACGTAAGAAGCAGTAGTGATGAAACCATTGGGACAATAATCACTCATGAGGTACCACAAATGGAAGGTGTAGTAGTTTCAGGCGCAACCATACAAAAAGATATGGCAAAAATAGGTCTGGTCGGCGTTGATAATGTGCCGGGTAATGCTGCCAAAATATTCGCGCATCTGGCAAAAGCTAAAGTTGTTGTCAACGATATTATCCAAACAGAAATAAGCTCGGAAAAAGCGAATTTATCGTTCATGATTGAGATTTCGGACCTGGACGCTGCAAGGAAAGCCGTGGCGGAAATCAGGAACGAAGTCAATTTCACAGACGTTTTCATCCGGGAGGATATCGCTGAAGTTTCAGTCATCGGCGTAGGTATGCGAACGCATTACGGCGTAGCGGAAAAAATGTTCGGCGCACTGGCGGAAGCCAAGGTCAATATTGATTCGATTACGACCAGTGAGATTCGAATCAGTTGCGCTGTGGATGAAGACCAGGCGGAGAAAGCTCTTGAAGCCGTCTGCAATGTCTTTGAGCTGGACAGACCAGCCAAACAGCGAGGCTCATAAAAAATTGTCGTTTTATTGATGGGAAATGCCACTTAAAAGGACAAGTAATGCTTGTGTAATGAGCAGACGCAGGAGGGCTATCATATTCTTACTGTGCCTGCCCCTGTTAGCGGTATTGATTGTCTTAGATAATACTGTTATCAAAAATCATCGGCGGCCTCGACCCTCGCCCGGAAAGCAAACAAAAGCCGATGATATAAACAGATATCACGCCCAAACTTTTACGGTTATCAACATAGTCGATGGTGACACACTGGACATTGACCTGTCCGAAGGGCAGAGCAAATATACACGAATAAGATTGCTGGGAATCGACGCTCCTGAAATGAAAACCGAAGGCGGCACGATGTTTTTCGCACCGGAATCCACAGAATTCACAAGAAAAACTGCCCTTGGAAAAAAAGTCGAAGTGTTCCTGGATGAAACAAGCGATACGCGAGGTAAATACGGCAGACTCCTGGCATATGTAAAACTGCCGGACGGTATTTTTTTAAACGAATTACTTTTAAGCGAAGGTTTTGCATACGCTGATTTGAGATTTCGCCACAGTTTTTATAACAAATACAGACAATTAGAATCCCGAGCCCACAGCGGCAAAAAAGGGCTCTGGCAAAAGGTTACCACCGACCAAATGCCCGATTGGCTTAAGGAAAGTGCACAATAGTAAGAAATTTATAAAAAAGAGAGGGGCTGATTTTCAGCCCCTCTTCACGATGTACTATAATTAATGTATTTGGCTCCCTAAGGGAGCTTGCTCTGAACGTTACAGCAAACGATTAATCCTGTGGTGGCCACGGAGGTGTGACCGGCCCTGTGGGCAGCTCCGGCAGATCACCGTCGCCTTCTGATACATCAGTTGAGTTATCGTAGATCCAAACCTGAAGAAGCTTCAAACCGTTGTTGTCATACTCCCAGTATTCGTTCTCGAGCATATCATCAAAGATGGGGATTCTAACGTAAATGGTTTCATAGTATTCAAGACCACCCAAACCATCATCAACCCAAATTTCAACCGCCAGAACGATGGTCAAGAGTTCTGCTGTCACGTTCGTGAAGATGCTCTTGCCCTGTGGGCGCTCTGTGATAGCCTGGCCAACTTGCTCAATGGAGGCGACACCACCAAATTTGCCTGCTCTGTTAAGAATCTTAATGTCGGCTGCACTCAAAAAAGTTTCGAGTGAGCTTTCAAGGATATCTGCACAGGTGGTAATTATTGTATAGCCGCCCGGCTGACCAAGTGGACGTATATATATCGAGTAGGCCGACCATACATCAGCATCACCTTTTTCACCGATAATGTAAGGATCAAGATTCGGATCAGGAAGCGCTAAAATAGCACCTGGACTCGGGTCTTCTGCTGTCGGTTTGCCGCTGTCAGTAGCGTCTTTGTCGAGAATATCGAACGAACCTTCTACAAGTTCCGGGTAATCAGCTAAAACATCCTCGTCATCGCTACAAACCAGATTGATCTGGCTTGGTTCGTTAAGGTTGACAAAGATAACTTTGCCGGAGCCCTGGTCCATGTTCACATTCTTAGGATTCTGCATGCCAATGATGTTAAATTTATATAACCTATCGGCATCAGGTGTACCTTCCGGTTTTGCATAGACTGTTCCCAAACCCACAACCATTGCAATAACCAGACTCGCAATTACTAATTTTTTCATTTTCTTTAACCTCCACAAAAAATTTCCACTTGACATTCTTTTAGGCTTTTTGCCTCTACACTCTTACGACAATGATCCAACCAGTACCATCTCAATTCAGATACAACTTAAAGAAAAAATTAACAATTGATTGTCCTGACACCTCCTTTCTGTATGGCACCCAAAAATCTTAAACAAATCCGCAATATTAGTCGAATCGCCGTAGAACAAACGCACTGTCAAGCAGTTTCCTTCCGCGTCTGCACACGCAATTATCTAAAATGATTCTGATGAAAAAAGCTCACAGAAAACGACGATGGGCCAATAATCATCCTATTTCAAAAAGTGGTTCCCTCTATTATTTCTCATATAAATCAAAAATTAAAAGCTTCAGAAGTTCCAATTCAGGCATTAACTTTTATTATCCAGAAAAAATAAGATATCCAAACATTATGAATATCAATGTTAATACCAAAAGTTGCCGCAACAACCTAACCAGAGCAGCAAAACTGGAACTCATCCCCATATTCTATGAAATCATGATGCTTCGCACTGTCCTTGATTATGAAGCTGAACTTCCCCACTACTTTTCCATTTTCATAAAAAGCAGATTAAAGTTGTTTGCATAATTTTGTCAATAAAAAACTCTCTATAAATCAAAATATTCTTGCGATAAAGACAAATTCACTCTTAAATCAGCTTCGATACAGGTTTCCAAAAATCCGACAACACATTATTTTTCACCTAACTCCTCTAATGATGATATGTTACAACGTTTCGCGAATATCAAATCGTCTTAAAGAGTATTTCTTGACATTTTTGCCGGTCCAGGATAATGTATTAGCTCAGGAAATTACTGTATTTAAGGATAATATAAGAGCTTATGAAAGAACCCAAAAAATTCCAGGAACAGTTCGAGGATATGCGCATCCTCGACGAGTTAAAAAACTCTTACTTGAACTACGCGATGAGCGTTATTGTCTCCCGTGCCCTGCCGGACGTTCGAGACGGATTGAAACCTTCACAAAGACGTATTCTCGTTGCGATGAACGATTTAAACCTCGGCCCGAGAAGCAAGCATCGCAAGTGCGCTAAAATCGTCGGTGACACCGGCGGTAACTACCATCCACACGGTGACCAGGCCACTTACGGCACGCTTGTCAGACTGGGCCAGGAATGGAATATGCGTTATACACTGGTCGATCCGCAGGGCAACTTCGGCAGTATCGATTCCGACCCTCCGGCGGCTATGAGATATACCGAAGCAAGGATGGCGGCGCCTGCAACGGAGATGCTCGATGATTTAAAACACGACACGGTCGATTTTGTCCCGAACTACGATGAGACCCGGATGGAGCCGACTGTGCTCCCTTCAAAATTTCCAAATCTTTTAGTAAACGGCTCTACCGGCATCGCCGTGGGTATGGCCACAAATATTCCTCCCCATAATATCAGCGAGGTCTGTGACGCACTGCTACTTGTTATTAATGATCCCAACTGCGGATTCAAGGATATTATCAAGCTACTTCCCGGTCCGGATTTCCCTACCGGAGGAATTATCTGCGGCAGAAAAGGTATCATGGATGCCTACACCACAGGGAGAGGTCACCTGACAGTCCGGGGAAAGGTCGATATTGAGACTTCAAAAAGAGGCAGAGACAGAATCGTCGTCACAGAAATACCTTACATGGTGGTTAAAACCACGATAGTCTCGAAAATCGCCGAATGTGTCCAAAACAATACGCTCCCGGAAGTCGCCGACGTCAGAGACGAATCCGACCGCCGGGGTTTGCGGATTGTTGTGGAGTTGAAAAAAGACGCCGATGCCGAAATAGCCCTGAACAAGCTTTATCGATATACTCCCCTGCAAAGCACTTTCGCTATTGCCAATATCGCACTTGTTGACAACAGACCCGAAACCCTGAATATCAGGGAGATGCTCGATTGCTTTATCGGCCACCGCAAAGACGTCATCCGCAGGAGAAGCCGATTCCTGCTGAGAAGATGCAGGAATCGCGCTCACATCCTCGAAGGTCTCATACTGGCTGTTAGTGACATTGACGAAATCATCGATTTGATCAAAAAATCTCCCGACTCACCCACGGCCAAGCTGAACCTGATGAAAAAACCCCTTCATTTGGCCGAGACAGCGACTTTGAAGAAAATTCTGCCGAAGGCTTTCATTAATGAAAAAAGCAAAGGCAAACATTTTCTTACCGGCCCGCAGGCCGATGCCATTCTGACCATGCAGTTGCAGAGACTTACCGGCCTGGAAATGGAAAAGCTCGCCAAGGAATACGCCGACCTGACTGAGCAGATCGAAGGCTACCTGGCGGTATTGGCCGACGAAAAAATCCTGCTGGACATCATCCGTGAGGACATCTACGAAATAAAGGAGAAATACGGCGATAAAAGACGAACAAAAATAGCCGCACAGGCGGAAGAATTTGCCATAGAAGATTTGATTGCCGAAGAGGAAGTTATCGTAACCGTCAGCCACGGCGGATACGTCAAACGCATGCCTATCGACACTTACCGCCGGCAGGCGCGTGGCGGCAGAGGAATCATCGGCTCGGATACGAAAGAAGGTGACTTCATCGAGCATCTTTTCATCGCCTCGACGCACGATTATCTGCTTATATTCACGAATCGCGGCAAGTGCTACTGGCTGAAAGTCTATGACGTTCCGAGCATGTCCAGGCAAAGCAAGGGCAGAAATATAGTCAATCTGCTCAACCTCGGCAGCCAGCAGGTCGCATCCATTATCAACGTCAGCAGCTTCGAAGATGAAAGTGAAGACTCGGAAAAGCAACGCCAGTTGTTGATGGCCACAAAGAACGGAATAGTAAAAAAGACAAAACTCTCGGCCTACGGCAATCCAAGAGCCACCGGCGTTATTGCCATTAATCTCGACCCGAACGATGATTTAATTGGTGTGGCTCTGACCACGGGTTCCGATCATATTATCCTCGGAACACGTGACGGCATGACAATTCGCTTCGATGAAAAACAGGTCCGCTCCATGGGCCGGGCGTCGCGAGGCGTCAGAGGCGTCAATCTGCGACAGGGTGACACCGTAGTCGGAATGGTTATTGTAGAGGAAAAAGCCGCCCTGTTTACGGTTTGTGAAAACGGGTACGGCAAAAGAACCGGTCTGGAAAACTACAGGTCTCAGAGCAGAGGCGGAGTCGGCTTGAAAAACATAAAAACATCCTCACGAAACGGCAAAGTAGTCGCTCTCAAGGCCGTCCAGAACACGGACGACTTAATGATGATAACTGCTCACGGGATGATAATTCGTACCGGTCTCGACCAGATTCGCTCGATCGGCAGAAATACCCAGGGCGTTCGTTTGATTAATCTTAAACCGGGTGACAAGCTCGTGGCTGCGGCAAAAATAGTATCAGAGGAAGCTGAAAATTCAACAACCAATAACGTTCCGAAACAATCTTCACCCGAAAAGAACGGCGGGGAACAAAACTCGAATAATAAAACAAAATCAAAAGTAAAGAAAAAACGCTCCAGCTAATATATCTGTTTTCCTGCCTTAAAAAAGGGAGACTGTGTTCCGGTTTTTTGCCACTTAGAACCTGCGGCACAAAGTATGTAAAGTAGATTATGGAAAGTTTGATTTATGTCATCGCCGGAAAAGAAGATTCTCTCGTCAGTGCCCAATATCAGGAACTTTTAGACGAGCTTATCGAGCCTTCACAAAGAACAACAGGCCTCTTTTCGCCGGACCCGGCAACAATTTCAGCGGCCGAATGTCTCGATGAGCTGAGAACGGCTCCCTTTCTGACCGACAAACGTGTCGTCGCAATCAGGCAGGCGGACGATTTTATCTCGGCAAATCGCAACTCGTTAGAGAAATATTTCGATGCGCCATGCCCGACAGGAAGGCTGATATTAACCGTCAAGAGCTGGGATTCCCGGACCAGACTGGCCAAGAAATTATCGAAAGCCGGCAAACTTATTAACGTCACACAACCCAAACGATGGCAACTGCCGCAACACATAATCGAATATGCAAATAAAACACACGGCAAAAAATTATCCAAGGACGCGGCGGAAGTTTTAATCGAGCTTGTCGGCGATGAGCTTACAAGATTGTACAATGAAATCGATAAACTGGCGCTGTACACGGAAAAAGACAAGATCATCACCCAAAAACACATCGAATCACTCATCGGCCATAATCGCTTATTCAACGCTTTTGCCGTGATAGATGCAATCACCGACGGCCAAACCACAGCGGCGGTGGAACGATTGAGGAACATGTTCGCCGAGGACAGGTCCTCGGAATATACCGTCATCGGGGCGTTTGCTTTCCACTTTCGCAGGATATTTAATGCAAAGGCCCTGGAGGAAAAAGGGCTCTCCCAGGAAAAAATCGCCAAACAGCTCAATATCTGGGGAAACAGGGAGCAGTTTTTCGCCCGGCTTCGCAAAATTACATTAAAACAAATCGGCAAATATATTCAGTTTCTTGCCGAAACAGACTATGCTATAAAAACCGGCCGTGCCAAGGCACAAATTGAAATGGAACAATTCGTTCTCAGGCTGGCAAAATAAATCGCATTTCACTTTACACGTTATGATTTTTATAACGTTTCCCCAAAACTGCCGCAAGATGTTTCTCGATATCTCGAATGCAAACAGATTCAATAACTTCCGGAATTGTAATCCATGAGCAGCCGGTTCACATTCTGAGCTTATCCATTATAATGTCCCAGGTCTCGTAGTCGTCGTCGGTCAAACCGCTGCTGTTTTCCATATCTTCGAGAATACTCGGATCGATAACGAATTCGACGCTAAGATCGCCCTGGGCTACATTCCAGCCGTTAATATGAGCGACACCTCCCGGCCTGAGCACGTCCACCAGCAGCAGGCTTTTGCCGGTTTTGAAATCGGACATATTCTTCACTATTCGCTCGCGATTCTCCAGGCTTTTACAAATCGGATTATAAGAGTAAGGGACACGCACTCCGGTAGTTCCCCCAAGCACCTCTGTTGGAAAAACAGGATCGGAATACTGCTCGTAACGAAAGACGGCCTCTTTCGAGGGACAATAGAAAATCTCTCCGTCTTTCAAGTACTCATATTTCCAAAGAAGCCCCAGATTCCAATAAATATCTCCTGTAAGAAACCATCTGGCCCAATGGTTCTGCGACTGCAAATGCGTCCAGGTACCGTTTGACAATTCACTCACCGGTGGAATTTTGCCCTCTCTTTCGTTGGCAAACATAACAACACTCGTACACAATTGCTTCATATTCGACGAGCACACCACCCGCCGGGCCTGCTGACGAACTTTATTTAATGCCGGCATGAGTATGCCCATCAACAATGCAATAATGGCAATAACAACTAAAAGCTCGATTAGAGTAAAACCTTCACGTCTGTTCATGAAATTATTTCCGACCATATTTACTGTACAATCCCCATATAAATGTCTAAAATAAACATAGATCCACCTTTCTTACAATATTATACAAAAATACCCGCAAAATTGTTTATTTTTTTTGAGAATCGAAGGAATATCCATAAGCCCGGCAAATTATGCTTTTATATTCATTTAAGCCCTTTTTCATCGGCCTATATGCCGCCGCCGTTCAGATTTGCATCTCGCCGAGCCATTTATCCGACTGCGACTTGCTATATCCCAAAAATGCCGAATCCGATGCAATATTTTCCCCAATGGAGCTTTTGTAAGATTCAAAGAATTTACCAGCATGGCGCTTATTTGTATTTGCATAACAATATACACATCCATGCGGACATGTGTCATAGGTTCCTATGTCCGAGCTTTCCGCGCAGCCGCATTCCGATCTTGTGGGCTTCTGTTTATATTCGAAACTTTCCGGGAAGAAAAGGGTTTTAATAACTTCGCCGTCGATACAGTGACCTTTTCCGATTCTTTCGTTAATCAAATAATCGCCGCAGCAGGAATACATCCGGATTCCATAACCCTCTGCTATCCGGGCCAGTTCGTTTGCCAACTCGATCTTATACTTCTCACTCACATTCAAAATTTTCACACCGCTTACTCTCTCAAGCTCTTTGAAATTACGAATGACTTTGCCGTATTCGGTAACGAAGCTAAAATAACATCTCTCAACCAGACCGGCGAAATCCCCGGCAAGTTTTGCAAAAGCTTTTATGAAAAAATCCCCGTCGCAAATATCCGAAATAATAATCGGGTCGAATCTCCAGTTAATATAACCGGGTGAATACATTCGGCTTAGCAGCTTTAATGTATCAGTCGCAGATTCTCGATCGACATTACTCTCGAAAATATCCGGCAAGGCGGTAATAGTATAATTAAAATAAAATTTATATCCGAGACCTTCTATGACTTTAAGATTCTCCAGGAAAGGCGTAAAGTTCTTGGACCAGAATACAAAACACCAAACATCTTCGGGTTTTAGCGATACGATATATTTCTGTCCGCCGAAAGGATTGACCACGCCGGCAAAACCTTCTCTGAGCCTGTTCATAAACCAGCCGCCGTAAAAGGCGGGAATATCCGTCCTGCGCGATACTGAAATTATCCTTTTCATTCGGCGTCCGCCGGCGCTTCGTCCTGGATATAAGTTTTACCTTTATAAAACTGCACCACAAAACAGAATATTATACCGGTGACCAGTAACAGGATGGTGAAAAACCAATAATAGCTCGGGCCTTCCAATTTTACCGTACCATCGGGATTCTGTATGAATTTGTTGACAAGCGAAATGAACAGGTTGCCCAATGAAATCGACACAAGATACAACGAGGAGATAAACGATTTCATCGATTTAGGCGCCTGTGTATAAGCAAATTCCAAAGCAGGGATAGATATCAGAACTTCACCGGCAGTGATGAACCAGTAAGCAAGTACCTGCCACCAGATAGTCGGATCCGTCCCTGCCTGAATCCATTTTTCGAGAAGTGCCGGGATCGCAAAAGAAGGAATGGCAACGAAAAAGCCGATACCGATTTTTCGGAGCGGAGTAAGACGGAAGAATTTATTAATCAATGGATAAACAATGTAAGTAAAGAATGGAATGGTAATCAGAACAAGGATACAATTTACCGCCTGCATCTGTGCGGGAAGTATTTTCCATTCGATGTGATTAAGTCCCCATAATTTGCTCAGAAGCGAGCCAAAAAATGTCTGGTCTGATATGTTCCATTTCAGAAATGTAAGGTTCATTTCCTCGGCCTGGTATACCCACTTCGATGTAGTTTGATCGAACAGCGACCAGAAAACCGCTACGAAGATAAACAAAAAAAAGGCCAAACGAATGAGGATTAATAATCCTTCCTTACTGAACAAATCCTCGAAGAAATCAGAACCTTTAGGGGGAATATGAACCATGGATTTTCGACCCAACCAGTAAGTTATGATAGTCAGCATCATAAAAATGCCGGGTATGCCCAGGGCTATTCTGACGTTATTATATCTGTCATATATCCATGGCGATATGGCCATAGAGAAAAAAGCGCCTATATTAACCGCCCAATAGAACATATTGAATGCTCTGGTAATAAGGTGCTGGTTGGATTGTCCGAACTGATCTCCTAAATTTGCGGATAAACACGGCTTAATTATGCCGGAGCCTAACGCAATAAGGCCAAGGCCGATCATTGTTCCAATGTAACTCTGATCCACTGTTATTGTCAGAAAGCCAAGGAAGTACACTATCGAGAAAGCTATAATAGTTCGATATTTTCCAAGGAACACATCACTTATAATAGATCCTATGAACGGTGTGAAATAAGCGGCAGCTTTGAAATAATGTTTCCATTCCATCGCCTGTTCTTCAGTCAGTTTCGCGGGATTTCCATGCCAATCGATCAGGTTATTGACAAGAAATAACGCCAAAATAGCATCGAATGCATAGAATGCGTATCTTTCTGTTGCCTCACTTATCATAATGTAGGGTGTTGAGGGAGGCATTTTTTTCGATGGTATCGGTGCGGTAAGATATTTTGTTTTTGCCATATCAAATCCCGTCAATTGAACAGCAATTTGTTTGTCATTCTTAATAAGTGCATATAGTACTAATAATGTAATATGGTTACAAACAGGAAATCGCCGAATATAAAAAATACAAGCGTAATTTCAAATACCTAAAAACTGCTTGATTTCTCCTTTTATAGCCGATAATATTCCAAAAACAGTAAAGGAGAGCGATGACAAAACAACGACATAAATTTGAACAGGAGTACGAACGATGAAGACCTTATCGGCAATTCTTATGATGTTGAGCCTGAGTATTGTTTTATTTGGATGTGCCCCCAGCGCGAAAGAGATACAAATGCAAGAATTCATACAAACACACGTCGAAAAAATCAAACCAATGGTAAAAGAGGCCGGCCTCGCTTCATGGGATGCGGCAAACAGCGGCAAAGAAGCCGACTACGACAAAGTCAGCGTCCTTACACTGGAACTTCGCCGGGTATATAGTGACCCAGACGATTTCGCCGTGATCAAAGAGGCGAAAGAATCCGGACAGGTCAAAAACCCCCTGCTGGCCCGGCAGGTGGATGTGCTGTACAATGCTTATCTCGGAAATCAGATAGAGCCGGAGCTTCTCAAGCAGATTGTCGAGCTCGGTACTGAAATAGAAAAGAACTTCAGCACATTCCGCGGCACAATCGACGGCGAAAAGGTCACCGACAATCAGATCAAGGAAATCCTGAAAACAGAAACCGATTCGGCAAAAAGAGAAAAAGCATGGCTCGCCAGCAAGCAGGTGGGCCCGGTGGTTGCCGACGACATAATTAAATTGATTAAGCTGCGAAATCAGGCCGCTCAAAAACTCGGTTTCGATAATTACCATACGCTTTCTCTGACCATCGCCGAGCAGGATGTCGAAGAGCTTGATAAAATTTTCGCCGAGCTTTATGAGCTGACCAACGAACCTTTCGCCGAGCTAAAAGCGGAGCTGGACGAGAAACTCGCCGAACACTGCGGCGTGGCCGTTTCCGAGCTTATGCCCTGGCACTACCACGATCCTTTCTTTCAGGAAACACCTCTGGTTTACGACGTTGACCTGGATGAGTACTACGAAGACAAAGATGTCAAAGAGCTGGCAACAAAATTTTATGCCGGCATAAATCTACCCGTCGAATCGATACTGGCAAAAAGTGACTTGTACGAGCGTCAAGGCAAAAACCCACACGCTTTCTGCACCGACATCGACAGAGAAGGTGACGTCAGGATTCTCTGCAATCTCAAAAACAACGAGACATGGATGGAAACCATCCTGCACGAGCTTGGTCACGGCGTTTATGACAAATACCAAGATCCCCAAACGCCGTACCTGCTGCGAGAACCGGCACACATCTTCACAACCGAGGCAATCGCGATGTTCTTCGGGCGACTCAGCAGGAATCCCGCATGGATGCAGCAGATGCTGGAACTGACCGACGAGCAGCGAAGCGAAATAGAAAAAGTCAGCTTCAAATACGCCCAGCTCAAGCAGCTTATCTTCGCCCGCTGGGCCATGGTCATGTATGACTTCGAGAAGCGGCTCTACGCCGATCCCGACCAGGACCTGAACCGCCTTTGGTGGCAGATTGTAGAAAAATACCAGCTTGTAAAAAGTCCGGCGGGCCGCAACGAACCGGACTGGGCGGCAAAAATCCATTTCACTATAGCACCGTGTTACTATCATAACTATATGTTAGGCGAGCTGCTCGCCTCCCAACTGCAGAACTATATCGCCTACAAAGTCCTGAAGCTCGATTCGGACAAAGATGTAAGCTATGTCGGCCAAAAAAAGGCCGGTGACTTTCTCGATGAAAAAGTATTCAAAGCCGGCGCCGTTTACGAATGGAACCGGATGATAGAGCGTGCGACGGGCGAGCCGCTGACTCCCAAATATTTTGTCGCCGAGTTCATCAAATGATATTCTTTTGACAACGCTTAATTTTTTCACAGGTGAGCCATGAGTTTAGAAAACCGTTCATTACCCGAAATAACAATCAAAGCTTTCATTTTAGGCGTTCTTCTTTCCATGATTCTGGCCGCTGCGAACGCATACCTGGGTCTGTTCGCCGGGATGACTGTCTCCGCGTCGATACCGGCGGCTGTCGTATCCATGGGCGTTTTGCGCCTGTTTCGCAAAAGCAATATCCTTGAAAATAATATCGTCCAGACCGCGGCTTCCGCCGGTGAGTCACTTGCCGCGGGAGTTATCTTCACCCTGCCGGCGCTGGTCATCATGGAATTCTGGACGGAATTCAATTTCTTCTGGATTACCATCATTGCCGGATTCGGCGGTATTCTCGGCGTACTGTTCACGATCCCGCTTCGGCGCGCCCTTATCGTCGAAGGAAAGCTCAAGTTCCCCGAAGGCATAGCCACTGCCGAGGTATTGGAAACCGGCCAACAGGGCGGCTCAGGCATTCGTTTGATAGCAATCGCTTCTGCGATCGGCGCTTTATTCAAAATCGGAGCCAAGGGCATCGGATTCTGGCCCGAAGTTGTCGAAGTTGCCGGTCGTGTAAAAAGCTCCATCGCTTATTTCGGCTCCAATCTCAGCCCGGCACTGCTTTCGGTCGGCTACATTGTCGGGCTTAACATTTCAATACTGATTTTTCTCGGCGGCGCGATGAACTGGTATGCCGCAATACCTATAGTAGCAACAGGGGAAAAATGGCCGACTTACCAGCTTCTAAATAAAAATGTACCAGATGACTGGGATATAACGAGCGCGCAATATGGAATTATAAATCCGAACGATCCGAACGTCTGGAACAAAGACGCAGACGAGGCCGTCGCATGGAACGTATTCGCACTAAAATTTAAGGTTGCCGACCCGAACGCATCAATATCCAAAATCAAAAAGGTACAGAAGCATAATACCGAAATCAAAGAAAAATTAGGGAAATCCGTGGATACTGTTGAATATGCAAACCAAATATGGTCGAAGCGGACACGATACCTCGGTGTCGGCGGAATGCTACTCGGCGGACTCTGGACAATATTTGCCATGAGAAAATCTCTATTCAGCGGCATAGCCAGCGGCCTGCGGGCATACAAAAAGATGAGCGTCGGAAGCGAAGAAATCCAAAGAACCGATAAAGATATGCCCATGAAATGGATACTCGTTCTTATCGTCGCTTCCATAGTCCCTCTCTATATCGTCTATCAATACTTCGTCAAAGATGTCACGGTCTCTCTGCCTATGGCCGTTGTTATGCTTGCGGCGGGATTCGTGTTCTCCGCCGTAGCCGGATATATGGCCGGCCTTGTCGGCTCGTCCAACAATCCAATCTCCGGCGTCACCATCGCGACGGTGACGGTCTCCGCCCTGCTGCTTGTCGTTCTTATGGGCCGCGACAATATATACGGCCCGCCCGCCGCTATCATTATCGGCAGCGTCGTCTGCTGCGCCGCCGCGATTGCCGGCGACAATATGCAGGACCTTAAAGCCGGCCAAATCGTCGGCGCGACCCCCTGGCGACAGCAGGTAATGCAAATCGTCGGCACGGTCTCAGGCGCTCTGGTTATCGCACCGGTCCTGATGTTACTGCACAAGGCCTACGGTTTTCGCGGCCAGCCCGGAGCCGGCTCGGACGCTCTCTCGGCGGTCCAGGCCAACCTGATGGCCTCGGTCGCCAAGGGAGTATTCAAGGGCGATTTGCCCTGGACCTATGTTTTCATAGGTATGGGCATTGCCGCCGTGGTGATAGCTCTGGATCAATATCTCAAGAAAATCGGCAGCAGCTTCCGCACGCCGGTCCTGGCAGTCACTATCGGCATCTATCTGCCGCTGGAACTGGCCGTCCCGATTTTTGCCGGAGGGCTAATCCATTATGCGACAAAACGTTACCACAACCGCGTGCGAACGCCGGCGGAAAAAGTCGAGGCCTCCGGCCGGAACGGCCTGCTGTTCGCATCCGGACTGATTACCGGCGAAGCACTCATGGGCATCATTTTGGCCATTCCAATCATTCTGCTCAAGCAATTCGACATAAATCTGCCGATTATCGAGCATTTTGGCAAGGCCATGCCCTTTGGCAATTGGATTGGTGCGGTGCTGCTTATCGGCGTGGCATACTGGCTCTATAAGACAGTTCGCGGCACAAAAACGACAGGATAACAGCCAAAAACGAGGCAAAATACAGCCGCAATGAGCCGATTCCAAACCGGTAGAATTTTGCATATGTCCTTGTCAAAAAAGAGCTTGCGCCAAAAACTCGTCCCGGCATAGCCGTAGGCGACGCCGGATTGGGTTCGTTTTCGATTTTTTTCATTCTGAATTCTGTATTCTGTCTCCTGACTTCTGACGCTAGAATTGGCTTCGTTTTTTCAAATAACTTCGTAGGTCGTATTTGGTATGTCGTATGTCGGACAAAAACGAGTTTTTCCTGGTTTTCACAACATTTAAAGAATTTAGGAATTTGAGCATTGGAATTTGTTTCGGATTTCGAGCTTAGTGCTTCGGATTTGTTCTAAATCCCAACCTGCCCCCTACGAACTATCCATAGTTCAGTAACTATCTTACACGACGGCGGCAAAAATACAAGGAAAATCGCCGTTTTTATTAAAACAATCCTTGTTTTTATTGCTTTTCAAGACAAAAATATTAACAGTGATTATAGAAAAAATAGATTATTATTGTTCTTTTGAAAGTTATTAGCTTATGAATAATCAGCCTTCTACCAGTCAAACAACATCCATGCGGGCGGCAATTTTCTTCGCGTCTATCCTGCTGGGTATTGCTGGCTTGCCGGCAAGCTCGGCGGCGGCAACTTTCGCCGGTAATTTGAATAACTCCGATACAACGACAGCCTCTGATAAAGGCGCCCTCGCCGGGCATCGCTATCGTGTGATTGTATCGACGGATATCGGCGGAACGGACGCGGACGACTTTCAGTCGATGGTGCATTTGCTCCTTTACGCAGACGTTCTCGACATCGAGGGACTAATCTCGTCGCCCTACGGCCCCGGTCGAAAAGAGCATATCCTTCAGGTCATCGACTGCTACGAGAAAGATTACGCCAACCTGAAGACGTATTCCGACAAATATCCCACACCCGACGCGCTGCGGGCAATAACCAAACAGGGCGAGACCGAGATGGCTCCCTACGCCGGCGTGCGACGGCCGACCGAAGGCTCACAGTGGATTATCCACTGCGCGAAGCGAGACGACCCGCGGCCGCTACATGTCCTTATCTGGGGCGGCATTGACGACCTTGCACAGGCGCTGCATGATGCACCGGATATTCTGCCTAAGCTGCGTGTGTACTGGATCGGCGGGCCGAACAAAAAATGGAGCCCAGATGCTTACCAATATATCGTCACACACCATCCCAAACTATGGATAATAGAGTCCAACGTCACGTACTGCGGCTGGTTTGTCGGAGGCAATCAGTCGGGCGAATGGGGCAATAAGGAATTCGTAACCCAGCATATCGCGGGCAAAGGCGCGCTGGGTGATTTCTTTGTCTCCAAGAAGGCCGATGTCAAGATGGGTGATACGCCGTCAGTCGGCCGGCTGCTCAAGGGCACGCCCGACGACCCTACCAAGCCCGGCTGGGGAGGAAGCTTCGTGCGGGCATGGGAGCGTCCCTATAGCCGTTTCAAGCGGATGACCACAAAAGATGACCGCATGGAGCAATGCGGCATCCTCGAGCTTGTGCTCCCACTCGGTAACGATGCACCGGAAAAGCCGGAGGCCCGGCTCGTCGTTGAAAACCAGTCGCTAATCGGTCATGCGCCCGGCGACGGCACGATTCGTTTCCGTTTCTGCCCGAAAGCTGCGAAGACCTATACCTTCACAATCCGAGGCAATGTGCCCTTTTTGGATGGCAAAACAGGCGGTATCACGGCTTACACGCCGCCACCCGATAGGGCGCAACAACCGGCGGCAAATTTGCGCAACTGGTGGACGGACAATCCGTCCCCGAAAGTATCAGAAGGACCGCTTATTGGGATCAAGACCATAAACCGCTGGCGAGAGGATTTTTTGCAAGATTTCGCCACCCGCATGAACCGCTGCCAGTCACCCGCCAAAACTAATACGAACTAAAAAAAATAACAAGTTCTTCAGTCAGAATCCTCCGGATGACTCTTTTTATATTCGGCTGCCCAATTTTCCCATAAATCATAAGCTTCTTCAAAAGTTACAATGTGAACTATGTTATCATCGATAAAGTAAGTAGCTTCGGATTCACCGCTATTATTAAATATAGAAATGGCAAGATTTAAGGCTGATAGCCCTGTATAGCTGCTCCATACCGAATTTGTTAATTTATATTCATCGATTTTTTGTATTTTATCGCTTATAGAAAATTCTATAACACATTTCTCTGATATTTGCATAAAAAATTCCCTGCCATATACTGATTCAATGAGAGGAATTTTGGTACTGCTTAATTTTAAGTAGGTGTTTGGATCTGATATATTAGCCAACTCTTCTAAGATGTCCTGAACCTTAATTTTATGTTTTCTCATTTTGGTAATTAGATTTTCTACAGAAGACGGTTCACCTATCCTGGCAAGAGCCATTGCAGCTGTAGTTCTGGTTATACTTTTATTTGAATCCAACCTTAGCTGTATGTCAGAAACAACTTCTCTGGCTTTGACAATTCCAAGTGCTTCAATGGCTCCACATTCAAAAAAAACATTGAGACTCGAATCATTGCTTTGTGGTTCGAGGTAACGTTTTAATACTGGAATAGCTTCAGTAGCCTTAAGTTTTGCCAAGCTAATCATTATCCGATGTACAACGTTAGGACCTCTGTTAGTATGACCACCAACTGCCTGTTCTTCTTCCAGAACTTTGATAAGCGCAGGGATTACAGGTCGGGCGTTCTTTTTGACTAATTGTTCAAGATATGTTTCAGAAGGAGGCTTCCCGTTATAAAATTCTTCATCGGTCATTTTGGCGATAATATCTGATATAGCCTGCTCATCACCAAAATATACCAGTGATATAATTACTCGAGGATTGTTTTCCTGTCCTTGTTTATAAAGCTCCTTAATATATGGCGTCGCTTCTTTGGCATCCAGGCTAACTAAGGTATCGAGAGTCCAAGGGCAAAGATCCGTTTTGAGTAACGGAATTAAATGAGGAATTGCAGAACAGTCACCGATTCTACCAAGGGATTCGATTGCTCTCATCTTTAATCCGAAATTCTCTTCTTTCTTAAGACATGAAATCAGTATAGGAACCGCCTCTTTGACATCAAATTCCATGAGCATTTGCAGAGCAGGCAGACTTACATCTCTGTCAGGATTTGAAGCGGCCTTGACAATTTCTTTAGCGTATTGTTTAGCTTCAAGACGTTTTAATATCATAAGGGTTTGAATTTTAACTTTATTGTCGTTATATTCGAGGAATGCGACCGTTCTCGGCAATAAATCAGTAAGTTTGAATTGAATCGCAGCCTGTACAATTTTTCCGAACACATCTTGAACCTTCTGTGAGTCGTTTAAATTAAATAATCCACCATCGAGAACGGACATCGATGCCATTGAATAATCTTCTGGTGGCAAATCATAAGCATATCGATAAAGCCATGTATCACTGGTATGATCTCTGACTATTAGCCTATCAAGAATACTTATTCTATCATTCAGATTGGCAGAATTTGCCATTTGTACAATATCAGGGACATTTTCGACGGCTTTAGGTGAGAAATTGTATTCGATATTATTATCTAAAACATATCCAAAAGTACAAATCGTAAGAAGGAGTAAAACAATTAAAGAACGTAAAGCAACAATCATAATCTCACCTCCATTATATTCCCGATATATGATTTTTCCCGTCTGAGTATATTCTATATAAACATGAAATATTTATCAATATGCAATTGTGACTAAATCCTGATGAACAAAATAATCCATGATTTATTAGGTGAATTGGTGGGGCGCTCGTCTCGGCGAAGGCGGCCGAGCCGCAGCCGGGAGCCCCACCCTACGAGTTACTCATATCGAAATTGAACTTGTGTGAAATTATCGAATCCTACGGCAACCTTTATGAATTAATCGAAGATTGCCACGTCGGCCTAACGGCCTCCTCGCAATGACAATTTTTTATAGTTTCCTTGACTGCCCCCTGCACCAGAGCGGTACAGGACTTCGCTCGGAATGACGTGACATGAAATTTGTATGAAAGCAACGCACCATACAGGCTACTATACACAGCATGGGCAAGGGTGTTGCCCATCCTACGGATGATGATTGTTTTTGAAGGTCTGGAGTTTAGTGAGGCAGTCGGCGAATTGCTCGCTGGCTTTTTCGATGTAGGTATTGACCTCGTCGATATAGCCGTCGGCGGACGCCGACCAGACGCGATTTAAGTAGCGCTCGCCCGCGGCGAAACTGCTCATAACCTCGCCATAAGCGGCAAGACCGTAACGATGGCCTATACTCTCGCGGGCGTCCACAAACTTCTCAAGGTCGTCGGTAAACAATTCGTCGATTCTATGACGCATATCGTAAGTATCGATGGAGTCTTTCTCGGAATTGAGCTTATTTATATTGGCCACGATTTTTTGGAGACTGGAATCCACCACCTCAATGCCGGCGGTGACATGATGCTCGGTCTTGCTTCGGCGGGCCTCGTCGGTCCTGATAAGGGCCACTCCAGCCGCTCCGAGCAATAGAGCAGGAATATACCAGAGCCATTTAACGGCACTTTTCTCATCCGCTGAAACGCTTCCCCCGACAGCGTTGATATCGGCAACCGGCGCCGAATTAGCATCTTCGATAGAATCCTCAACAACTGTCGGGGTAGAATTTGCATCTTCGATATTATTTACATCGACCACCGGAACCGAGTTAGCGTCCTCGACGGCGTTAGCATCTGCCGGCGGAGCGGATTTTGCCTTTTCGATGGCGGTTTGATCGACCACCGTCGCCAGAGCGGCAATAATAAAACCAGCGGTAACCATTAAAAAACCGAGCAATTTCATAATTTTTCCTTAGCCGCCCTGCATCCCGGCAATAATTGAATAAATGGCGAAACCGACGCCCACGAGGCCTTCGCCTATTATCAGGCCCGCCGCGATGGGTATGCCGACCTGCTCGCTGAAGTGACGCCCCATCTTCCAGTCGC
This sequence comes from Sedimentisphaerales bacterium, assembly GCA_016933295.1. Classification (GTDB taxonomy): domain Bacteria; phylum Planctomycetota; class Phycisphaerae; order Sedimentisphaerales; family Anaerobacaceae; genus JAFGPS01. The sequence goes on from JAFGBG010000255.1 coordinate 43,594, forward strand.
AGACGATTCTTAAGATTGTGCCGATTGTATATGTCAGTACGATACTAAACGGCAGATAGAATCCGAGGCCGACCTGAATGCCGAGTCCGCCGATACCCGTTGCGCTCAGCAAAGCCCCCAGACCCGCACCGGCGAAATATTTATCCACCGGCACATCGCCGCCGAGTATGCCGTCAATCATACTGGCCAGGGCCTTACCCTGTGGCGCCGGAAGCTTATCGGTGCCGAGGCCGTATGCCTTATGCAGGATAAACAACAGTCCCACCATCAGGACCGGACCGAGCCAGGTCGCGAGGAACTGCCCTATCTGCTGCCTTCTGGGAATGGCGCCGACCAAATAGCCGGTTTTCAAATCGAGCATCAGGTCCGTCGCCTGTGACATCGCCATGCAGGTTGCGGCACCGACCATGACCGAAGATACAATAGCGGCATCATTTCCGAGGCCGCTGGTAATAAAAATCAGAATCGTCACGGCAATGAGCGTCATGCCGCTCATGGGCGACCAGTTCGTTCTGCCGATACACTCCGAGAGAATCACGCCTGCCATCCATATCCAGACCGTGCCCAAAAGGGCCATGATAATGCCCCTGACGATTCCCATCTGCTCAACGGATAGAACGGCGACAATTCCCAGCACGATAACGGCGCCGACAATGCCGGCGTAAAGCAGCTTTATCGGCATCTCATCCTTCGATAGCGCGGCGCCGGTTTTTGCCGCAGATTGCATACTGCGAACCGCGCTGACAATCAATGGCAGTGCCAAGGCAATGCCGGCCAACGCCCCGCCTACCAGCATACCGATTCCTATCGGCCTGAACAGCATAAGCTGCATATACTGCGGCATCGAGAGACTTTTTTCGTCCATTTGCCCGGCAATAATCTGAAGCTGTTCCGGCGAAGGAAGCAGGCCCATTTTCGCCAGTGTCGGAGCGAGAATCCAATAGCATGTATATCCTCCGACAACAAAGCAAAAGCCGCCCTTGCCGGCGATAAAGGCGATTCCGACGGTCAGCAGCGAAATAAACCAGACACCGTTCATATAATCCGGCAGACCAAGAGCCGAACCGAGATAAAGGTTTTCATGCCGCACGTATCTCAGCATAGCAACAGGTCTGCTCATCACGCCAAATTGCGGCCTCAGATAAGCCATAAGACCGTCAAGGTCATACGATGCCCAGCTCCAGAGTGCATCCGAAAGTCCCCATTGCTCGAGTACCTTCTGGACAAGATATAAAGTCGCGCTGAGTATAATTCCTATCATCAGGAGTCTTGCTTTTTTAATTCCGGCGCCGGGTGACTTCAAAATCGTCGCGACCGCCACTCCGCCGGGATATGTCAGGCGCTCGAAGTCTATCATCTGCTTGCGAAGCGGAATGATAAATGCAATGCCAAGAACACCGCCGGCGATGCAGCCGAAAATCATAAGGTAAGGATTGAAATCAGTATTGCCCAGGATAAACAATGCCGGCACGGAAAACATAACGCCCGCCGAAGCACCGTTGACACTGCTGGCGACCGTCTGGCTGATATTGTTTTCTATGATACTGTTTCGCCGGAGGATGCCACGCAGGACACCGAAACCGAGAATTGCGGCAAGCTCCGAACCTTCGTGTGAGAAACCGAGTATCAGGCAGGCGTAGCCCATACTTATCGTGATGAGGATACCGAGAACATACCCGACAACAATGGCCACCCAGGTCAATTCGGGATAAGGCCCCCTGCGGATGATTTTATCTCTGGTTTCGCCGCCCGTGGCCAAAGTAACTCTCCTTATATTTCAATATGCTCAATCGTACGAGATAATCGAGCTGACCATATAATCGGCGAGCTTTTCTCTGCCGCCCAATTCGGCAAGCTCTATAACAAACGAAATACCCACGACGCTGCCGCCTATTTTTTCGACAAGCCGACATGCCGCGGCCATTGTTCCGCCGGTGGCTAATAAATCGTCAATCATCAGCACCCTGCTGCCTGAGGCAAAAGCATCCTGATGAACCTCGAGAGTGTCCACGCCGTATTCCAAATCATAAGTTATGCTTTCGGTTTTACCCGGCAGTTTTCCTTTTTTGCGAATCGGCACGAAACCGACACCGAGCTTTTCCGCAACCGCGGCACCGAAAATAAATCCCCTCGCCTCAACTGCGGCAACATAATCCACAGATAATTTCTTAAAATCCGTACAAAGAGCATCCAGCGCCATGGAAAACGCCGAAGGATTGTTCAACAAGGGCGTGATATCGCGAAATAAAATCCCCTTTTTCGGCCAGTCTGGTATCTCGCGAATGTACTGTTTCAGGTCGATAACATGCTTATCCATTTGCTGTCCCTTCCATGTACATTATATCGTTACATCAGACAAACAATCTGCGTGCCGTATATTTTTAATATATTTCAGCCGAAATGCAAGCATTATTGGAATGATATTCGGTGTTATTCTTCGGTCATGTATTCGTAGAGTTTCGTCAGGGCGTCGCGACGAATCTGCCGGATTCTTTCCCGCGTCAAGTCCAGCTTTTCGCCGATTTCCTTGAGAGTCAGCGGTTTTCTTCCACCGAGACCGTAATGCAGTTTGAGAACCTCGGCCTCTCTGGGATCGATTTCATTCAGCAGCTTGAGGGCCTTGATTTTTTCTTCGAGCGCCTCGAGGGCATCTTCCGGCCTGCCCGCGCTCGGGTCTTCGAGCAACGCTTCGAGCATCTGGTCGTCTTCCGGACCGTCGTTGCCGTTAGTCTCTCCGACGGAACCGAGAACATCGACTATCCGATTAATTACCTTTGCCTTTCGCAGCGGCAGTTTCATAATTTCGGCCATCTCTTCAACGCTCACAGATCTGCCGAGCGTGCTCTCCATTTCCACCGAGGTATGCCGCCACTGATTTATCAGGGCGACCATGTATGTGGGAATGTGAACGGGCTGGACGCTTTCCAGCAAAGCCCGCTTGATGCTTTGTTTTATCCACCACGCGGCGTATGTGCTGAAGCGAACGCCGCGATCCGGATCGAAATAATCCACGGCACGTATTAGTCCCAGGTTACCTTCTTCTATCAAATCGCCGAGACTCATTCCCCGTCCGGCGTATTTTTTAGCAATATTAACGACCAATCGAAGATTGCTTCTTACCAACTGCTCCCTGGCAAGCGGATCGTTATCCTCGACAATTTGCTTGCCCAGATTGCGTTCCTGCTCGACAGTCAGAAGAGATGCCTCATCGATTTCTTTGAGGTAGTCCTTTAGGGTAATATCAAAAGCGATAGCTCACTCCCGCCCGACTAAAAGCCTCTCGGCTCCAGCCATAAGGGCAAATTGCATAATACGTAACAGCCGCACCTCCTTACAATACGAATGCTTCCCTGCTCCTAATAAATCTATATGAGGTATCGGTTATATTTGCCCCCGGGTTTAGCGGGCTGGAACAAAACCGCCGTTTTTAATTGCGAATGCGGCGGGATTAACGCTAATAATCAATGCAATCCTTCTATCTGTAAAATCTATTATTTTCGTCCCGATAAAAAAAGGCCTATACCGATTAATTCGGTATAGGCCCAAAAACCACATAATACTTCCACCTCAAGCCAATTTAACAATCGCTACAACAAATAATCTCACACGGCTTCTACCAATACAAACGAATATCATCAAGGAATATCGTCCCGGAACCTCCGGCTACGCCTGTCCTTTCCAGACCCACTCCAATCTGCGTGACATTAGACAGACTTATGCCGAAATCGGAAAGATTGATATTCCACTGCGTCCATTGCGGCGTAGCCAGCTTGGCCGGACTGCCTTGATACGTTATCTTCGAGTCATTTAGTTTAACATACAACTGCTCGGTAACGGCATTATCCGGATTTCCATAGAACCAGAGTGAAATAACCTGAACATCATACTGAGCCCAGTTACGTCCAATCACCAGATCACTCGTGTTAACGGTAACTTCGGAATAACCTGCAACGCTGTTATTATACAACAGCGGAGCCGACTGACTACCTCCGTGAACAACATCGACTTCAACGAAATGTTCGCCGTCGGCAAATATCGGATCAGGATACCCCATTGTCGAACCGTTAACCGTCGGATTCTCATACCCATCAACCCAGGTCAAAAATATTCTATTACTACCTTCCTGGTCCGGATTAAGATCATTATACGACTCAAAATCATCCAGAAGGAGATAATCGACTACTGTAAAGGACCAGACATGACCTTTACCGACAGCGGCATCGGCACCGACTCCATCGATACGCCAATAGTACGTTTGATTGTAATTGATATCTTCCGGTGGAGTGTAGCTGTTGGTACTCTGCCTGCCTCGATAAATATCGGCAGTTGAAGTATCGGCATCCGCTACGGCTTTCTCATCTGTGCCGAAATAAACATCGCTTTGAACAGCCTGAGTTCCCGGCGTCCAGCTCAACGGCGTAGCATTTAATATATCAGGCGTGGAACCGGATACCGGACTCGGTTCCCTGGCCCGCAGTGGATCGATTTGCATAACCGAGACAATCTCATCGGATGTTAGTGCATAATCATAAATCCTGAAGTCATCCAGAGAGCCGGTAAAATACGGATCAGGCGGGTCCCAGAATTTCGACCTGCCGAGCCAGTTGCCGTCGGTATCACCCAGATCCGAGGGCAGAGCCTCCGTCGTATCAGAACCGACTACGGTGCCGTCAAGATATAACACTATGTTGTTCGTAGCCGCATCAATCGTTACAGCAACATGATGCCACCCGATCGGCAGCGTTTCGGTTGCGTTCACTGTACCTCCGGTTCCATCGTTTGTAATTACGAAGCTCAACATACCCTCGGCATTTAGAGGTGTCAGGTACATATACACTGCCGGAGGTTCGATGCCCGGATCGTTACCAAAATCAAAGATTCGCTGCCATGGGACGGCACTCGAAAAGTTCACCCATGTTGTGATAGTCGTACTTTCGAGCGACGCGATAGTCGAACCTATAGGCAAATCCACATAATCATCCACAGCATCAAAGAACATAGCGCCGCCGTCATAACCGGCCACCGAAACGGGATCACCGATAACATTGCCGTGCTGATTCAGGCCCGACCAGTCAATGGCTTTTCCCGGCCCCTCGTCGAATTTCCACCAGCCGACAAGATTAGGATCGGCAACAGGTATGACGGGTATCGTGGTAAAATACCAGAGGTCACCTTCAATAACAGAGGCATCCGCCTGTACCTGGTCAACCCGCCAATAATAATCCTGGTTATTAACAAGCCCTGTTACATCAAAACTGTATCGTTCGAGACCTTCGGCGTGTGTTATAGTTGTCCTGGAGACAAGAGAATCGGGATTGGTACCGAAATACACCTCGCTTGCGGTCGAATTATATCCGCTGTTCCAGCTCAGGTTCGGATCTGGATCGATAAAAACACTAACCTCACTATTGTACGGAGCGGGATTCCATGCCTTGCTCGGCTCTGTAGTAAAGCTCCAGAGGCGACCTGTATCGATCGTCGTACCGTCCGCCCTGACCTCATCGATCCGCCAATAATATGTTGTATCAGGGCTCAGAGCATCGAGACTGAAACTATTTGCATCCTGCCGGCCCTTATAGATATCAGATGTGGAGGTTGTAGCATTATCGACGTTTTCATAACTTTCGCCGAAATATACATCATGTTGAACGGCATTAAATCCCGGGACCCAGCTAAGAGCCACATCCTGTGGTACTGCTATCGCCTTATCCGCCGGATTCGGGATGGATGCAGTTGCCGGGGGCGCATCAGTTAGCTCAACAACGAAAACCCGGTCACCCGGAGCTGTTCTCAGTGTGCCGCCCGCCGCTCCATTTAAGCCGCTGGTATAAGCAGTTCCATCCGGGTAAGGATTCCCGTCGGGAGCACTGTCTTTAATGCCCCATAACTCGAAGAAATTCGTCGAGCCCGCCAGACACGTTATGTCAAATCCATATTCCGTGTTGGCTGCAAGAGCCACCGGATTATCGAGGACAATATGAAACCATGTGCCTGTGCCTAATGGATCATTCTGAGCCGGACCACCCAGTAAGTCAACCACCTCACTGGTTATAGTGTAGGTTTCACTACTCAATACAAAACCCGCCGCCCCGGAAGCCGAAGGATTCGTCACACGGATACCGATTTGACCTCCGGAGGTAAATCCCCACCATGTGGAGACAGTGTTCTCTTCAGTATATCCACAGTGCCTTATCCAAATACCGGTAATCAGATATACGGGCCGACCGCTACGCGTTACGAAGGTCTGTCCCTGGGCACCACGGTCCATTGCCGCATAAGTCGTGGAATCGTTAAAAGCACCGTCGGAAGTAGCGGTGCCGACATTGTTACGATCCTGGGTGACACCGACAAGGTTGAATACATCGAGCGGTCCGGGCGTCGGCTCAGTTGTTTGGAAGGTAATAACTGCAGCCTGTAAGCAGATTGGCAGAAACATTATCACCGCCAATAAAAAGAGAATCTTACTTTTTTCTTTCATGACAAAACTCCTCTCGTAAAAAAATGATTGTTATACTTTTTATTCTTAAAATTGACTGAAAAATGCATTATCACACATAAAACATTCCTCCTAACAAATGACATTAAAAACACCCTCAACTTCATAAAGTCAGTAATATCTTTTCATTACCTTGCCTGCGTACCCACTAAATCATCCGTCGTTTCAAGAACCAATGCAGGCTCAACAAATACACACCAATCACAGGTATAAGAACGCTGGTACGCCCCCATACGGTCAACATCTCCGCCATCGGTCGTCACGAGCGTCAGAAAACGGTCGGAAGAGCCAAGCTCAACGGAAACGTCACTCAAAATATTTTTCTGAGTAATATTGCGGCGGCTAAAGCGAACATCTCCGTCAACCAGCACCCAAAAATCGGCGTTGCAGCCTGCGTTTTCCTCAAAGTCGGCTATCCCGATTTTAGATACGAAACGGATCATTTTAATATCCGGGCACATAGACCGGATGGCATATAAATCGAAGGTAATACCGAGGTTGGCATGCATTACGATACACGGATGGCTTTGAACTCCGTAATCCTGCCCGTTGAATTTCACAATTCCCGTTCTCATGTCTGTTGCCCAAACACGCTGCTTCGGATTCACCCCAAGGTTGGTATAGCATTCACCATTGGTCTGCGGACAATCGGCAAATTCATGCCCCTGAGAACTGATAACCTGCCGCCTGTTTCCATCCGGGATGAAAAGCCCGTCAATAAAAAGATTTGATACGAGCCTGTGGTATTCATTTCCTCCTTTATTACAATAATATGATTCTCTATATCCTTCTACCGGGTCCAAATAAACATTTTCCCGGCCCGTCCCAAGTCCATTTCCCATTCCGGCAATATCCACAAGACAAAGCTTCTGGCCTCTCCAGACAAATCCCGTCTCTGAATAAAAATGCCGCACGAAGCCCTCTTCCTTAATAGGAATATCACTGATCTGCCCACTAATATCGATATGCCTGGCCTGACCGGCCGTTAACATCATTCGTTCGGACTCATCCCCCGAGTCCGATGACAAGGCGGCATGACCTTTAAACATATGCAGATTGCTTGTTCCGTCCTGCTCTACCCTAATCCCAAATTCGGTACCCATATCGATTATACGTGAATTAGGAGTAGCAACCGTGAATCCTTTTGCAAATCCGGGCACCGTAGCGAATAATTGCCCGGAATGCAGTATCATACTGTCGCCAGATTTCAAATAAAATGCGGCAGGAGCTTCCAGCAGCACCTTTGCCCCGTCGTCAAATACTATCTCTATTAATCCTGTTTGCAGATATAAAGGGTCCTGTCGGCTGGCTAATCTCGTTCCAGGTACAAAGCTTTTATCTCCGGCAAATTTTGCCTGAAGCGAAGTATTCAACGTGGCAATTTTCTTCGGAGTAAAAGTATTTTTTAAATGTGAAAAAATCAGGATGCACAGCAAGACAACAAGCAAGCATACGGCCGTCGCCTTTACCACCTTCGAACCGGTTCGTAAAAATGCTCCAACCGTCTGTGCAATTCCATTCGTAGCTCCCCATAAATCCAGACCGGATTTACGGGATTCCTGAAGTAAAATATTTTTATACTGTTCTCGAAGATATGCATCGAGCTGTTCGCTGGCATACATTTCGATACGACGCTTTTTTTCCTCGTCGGTTTCATCGGGATCAAAATAGTAAGGATCGAAATAATCCGCCGAACCGGATGATATGCTTTCGGTATTTGAACCAGAAAGCTCGTCCAATCGGGAAATATCAAACGTTTTCGGTAAAACCCCCTGAAGGTCCATGAGACCGACATAGGTTGTAATGAATTCCTGATAATAAATACAAGCCTCCTCGTTGGTAGCAATCAGATTATCGAGGGCGGCAAACTGCTCCGCGGTGATTGTACCATCGAGGGTGCGATCTATCCATTCGGTAAAATCCAGTGATATCTGGTCATCCCGGTTCAAGTCAGTTCCTCCGTTGCTAACGTCCTGCGGATACATCTTATCAGTGAATCGTTAATCCGGGCCATTCGCTTATAAATACTCTGTACGGTCCGCCCCAGCCGGTCAGCAATGGATTTTATAGTAAATTCATTCTCGTATCGCATCTGAATCAAATCGTAATCTGTCTTACTCAATTTTCTAATACACGTGCGCAAGGCCTGCATTCGCCTTTCAATATTTTTAGCAAGATTATCCGATTTATCCTGCAGAGATTGAAAAGCGGCCTGACTGAATCGAAAATTATTTCTGGCATTTCGCCTATGTGCCTGAAAAATCTTATATTTCGCGATTTTAACACCCCAAGCGGCAAAATTCGTTCCCTGCTCAAAACTATCGAATTTCGACCACATCACAAGGACTGTTTCCTGAAATATATCTTCCGCATCTTCACGATTCGGTATCAACCCGAGAATTAATGCATAAATCGGCTTTTGGTTGGCCATAATAAGGCGCAAAAACTCATTCACTCTGGAAGATTCTGTCACAGTAACACTCCTTCAATTAGCATATCCCCATGAAGGCTGATTTTTAAACCGGAAATTTAGTTTCCGGGATTAATTTCGGCGAATTTTGTGTGTTATTATAAAAAAACGGCAAATTCAGGCTTTCTTTTCGGTCCGATATAAAAGTCATCATAGAATATAAATATCGTCGATTTTTGCCGAAACGGGCCGGATACTAAATCCATATATTGTATTGGATCCCGGAAAATAGTGAAAAAAGAGGATTTTTACACCCATCTGTGTGAAAGAAAAGTATTTAAAAGGACCTGTACCTAATTCCCCCCGGTACAGGTCCAAAAAAGACTATGAATAAATAATTAGCTCGCCCTCGATAAAAATGGATCGATTTTACGGCCAAAACATCTCATCAAGCCACTTATCCGCCAAAACGGCAAAGTCTGCGAAATTGACCACGAGGGTACCTTGTGTTACCGCCTCAAACAACTCAGCCGGTGACGGCACTGAATGCAACTGACCATCTGCCGGAGTCGTATCCGCCAGATATGCAATCTGGGCCGCTGACAAGGCGCGGTTATAGATTCGGACTTCATCCATGTCGCCGTTAAATGCTCCGGGACTATCGGGCCATATATCATTGTTGTTATTACCGATTGTCATATCGACATCGGTGCCATCGGCGAATGAAAACGGGCCTGAGGCAATTTCACTGCCGTTGAGATACAGCCTTGCGGTTGTCCCATCGAACGTAGCGGCAACATGCACCCACCGCCCAATGAACTGATCCATGACATTAGCCTCGGAATAAACATCAGTATTCTCACCAGAATACTGCCTCAAAGCAATAGAACCCCGAGTATCCGCCGAATCGGGAGTATCCATCTCGAACATGAACATCAATCCGTCGGTTGACCAGGCTTCCCTTTTACAAACCAGACCCTGTGGCTGGCCTCCGTGGGGGTCACGCGGACCGGCCCATCTCACCCAGAGAGCCAGAGTCATTGCACCCGTTCCCGCCGCCGGATTCCATGTTCCAATGCTGATTCTGCTACCGGCGGTACCGTCGAAGTGAACGGCATAATTGCTATTCAAGATACCGGGCGAGCTCCACGTCAGATCCGTCGTCAGAGTCCCGTTGTGGTGATTGCCGGAGGAATCAACCGCATCCGTGCCGGTTCCCGACTCGAACTGATAATATCCAACAAGACCCGTCGAGCCGGGCGGAGTCGTCGCAATCACCTCATCCGTAACAAGCCAATCGCGAGCCAGTATCGACAATTCCTGATAGTTTATCATACAATCACCGGCGGGATTACCGACGGGCATAAAATCGAGCCGGGCAAATTCGGCCGAACGCGCTGAAAGAACACATCTGAGCGGATACAAGCGGATATCATCGATAAATACCGTACCGGAACCGCCGGCTGCTATATTATTTTTATCACCAAAACCGATTGCAATACTATTAACATCCGTAAGGTCAATTCCGCCATTCTCGAAAAGGACCAGATTGATCGGCCACTCCTGCCATTCGGTTACCTGTAACAACGCAGGTTCGTCATGTTTTACTACAACAGGAGAATTCGTGCTATCGGCAATAGCCACGTACATCTGCTCGGGAGAATTCGCCGGGTTACCATAGAACCACAAGGATAAAGCTTTAATTCCATCTTCCGACCAGTTTCGATGGTTGCTGAGGGTTAATTTTGCCTCGGAATATTTCATGTTATTATCATAGCGCAACGGCATTGCCTGTTTGCCTCCGTGAACATTAGTCTGCTCGGTAAATGGAAAATCGTTATAACCTACAAGAGCGCCGTTTTCTGTTATATTATTATAACCGTCTATCCATGCCAGAAATATACGATTACTGCCTTCTATGTCCGGATTGAGGTCGTTATACGACTCAAAATCGTCAATAACAATATAGTTGCCTGTCGTAAAGTTCCAGACGATCCCCTTCCAGAGATCGGTATTATTGACCTCATCCACCCGCCAATAGTAAGTCGTATCGAATTCCAAATTCCCGGGTGTGAAATTATTTACATCCAATTGAGCAAAAGTCACATTCGGGTGCACATCCGCTGTGGCATCGTTTACATCATTGAAATTAGTACCTAAATATATATTGTGCGTGTTGATATTCGTTCCACGTTTCCATATAAGGGTTGGATATCTCTCTACATCCGTCTCTTCGTCCGCCGGAGAAGGATTCTCCGCTCTTAAATTGCCGGAACCGATTAACCTCGCATTGTCAAAGTAAAACGCCCCTGGTGCATTAGAATTCGTTGCAATAACAATCTGGATGTACGACGGATTCTCAAACTGGTCTATAACGCCGGAGTAATCCCATATCCACGTTCCCGTAATGGTGGTGCCCTCAGTTCCCGGATCAATAAGAGGCATTGTTCCCGGCGCATCCGGATTGAGCGTATCGGTAAACACCACGCCGGCCGTGCCGTCCGGCGCTGCCGACCCTCCGACATCATGCCATCCAAAGCCATCATTATTAAAACTAACATGATAAACCTGAGCATAAGTAGTCGCCGAATCCCAGTCTGCGCTATTATAGGTGACGTCGATTGCAAACGCCTTGTTGGCTAAAAAAGCGTCCATCGCACCGATGTCTCCCAAAGAAATAGATAAATTCTGCTGCCACCCGCTGCCCGGGCTGACTTTTAGTGCACTGCTGCCGAGCGTTGCGCCTATTGGACTGAATGTGTACTTGGGTTCTCCAATCGACTCTATCGTGGCCTGTCCCGCGCCCCAGTCGATCCAACCATCATAAGAGCCGTTTTCCCAGTCACCTATAACTGTGTCGGCATGGCCGGTACACGTGACTGAGAGCATTAAAACAGAAATCAGGTAAATTAATTTGTTACACATAATAATCCTCCTTTAATATCAGGATAGTGAAAACAAATGAAAAGAATTCTCCCTCATCTCATCAGATAAATTCAATCATTACAAAATTGCTACACCAACCTTCCCTCACTAAAAACATCTATTCATTTTACGGATAAAACTACTGATTTCAAACCAAGACATCGTGTCGATTCTTTTTAGCTGCTAAATACAATTTATGCAAATACCCGCAAATGTAATATCGAACCTGGCCCGCCTCAAAAACTGCATAAATTATTACATAAATACCGTCCTATAATAGAAATAGTATCAAATCACACCATTCAAAGTCAAGAAATACTTGCCGCATTTTCACGTTTTATTTCACCTGTATCCTCTGTTTGTCCCAAATTCCCTTAAAATCCATTATTTTAATATGTTTAACCAAAACCTTAGCGGCAAAAATTTATTCAGTAGATTCCCCTGGGCAAGCCCGGGGCACTTACTGTAACGATTTCAGCGAAATCGACCTTACCTCTGCTAATCCGCAGAGACAAGGAATTTTGCATTCAGCCACGGGTAAAACCGTGGTTTCCTGTAAGGGAGAAAAAAAAAGCCCCGCATAAAGCGGGGCTAAGCCGTTTTGATCAAAACTTATTTATATACTAAAACTAATTCAGATTAAGAAAAACGAAATAAGGAGTGCCTTCGATAGTTACCCTCAACATCACGCGACCAAGCCCCTGTTTTTTCGCCGCTTCTATCGCCTGATTGAATTCACGAACATTTCTTACCGGGCGCTTATTGACTTCTTTAATTAACGTTCCCTGCCTCATTCCATTCAGGGCGGCCTGAGAGCTGGGATCTATTTCCTTGACCACAACGCCGGTCTGGTCTTCATAGCCGAAACTTTCTTTTATTTCATCGGTAAGATTTTCGACAGTAAAACCTAAAACCTTGGCCGTTTCCGTAGGTAAATTACTGGCAATCTGATCCATAGAAGATCGTTTGCCGAGTACAACATCGACTTTCTTGCGCTTTCCATCCCGCCATATCGTCAATTCCACTTTGGTACCCGGTTTGAGCATTGATATTTTGGTCTGCAAATCAACCGCCGATTCTGTCGGCTGCCCATTCACCTCGAGAATAACATCGTTATAAGTTAGGCCGGCTTTGTCCGCCGCCGAACCTTCATAAATATATGGAATGAGAACACCTTTGGTATCCTTTAAACCGAATATCTCGGCATTATCCGGATTGAGATCCTGGGGTTTAACTCCCAGAAGGCCCCGCTCGACGGTGCCAGACTCAAGAATCTGCTCATAAGCATATCTGGCCATATTAATCGGTATAGCAAAACCGATTCCGATATTCCCGGTCGAACCGGCGATTGCCGTATTCATTCCGACAACTTTCCCATCAAGATTAATGAGAGGGCCGCCGGAATTTCCGAAATTAATTGCGGCATCGGTTTGAATAAAATTCTCGAGATCCGCAAGACCGAATCCGGCCCTTCCCTTGGCACTAACTATACCGGCGGTTACCGTGTGACTCAAACCGAGAGGATTACCGATAGCAAGAACCCACTCACCGACTTCGAGGGCATCGGAATTTGCAAGTTCGAGGAAAGGCAGGTTGTTGGCATCTATTTTAATGACGGCCACATCCGATTCCAATTCCGTGCCTTTAATCTCGGCAGAAAAAGTCCGCCCGTCCGTAAGTTCAACTTCAATTTTCTCTGCTCCTTCAACGACATGATTGTTGGTCAGGATATATCCGTCGGCGGAAATAATAAAACCGGAGCCCTGCGCAGTCGATGGTTCCTGGTATCTGCGCTGTTGCTGGCGACGGCGCGGACCAAAGAAAAATTCATAAAAATCATCTCCGAAAGGATCTACATTTTGATCACCAAACGGCGACTGGCGGTATTGCCGGGTAATGGTTTTCTGTGACTTGACTCCCACCACCGCCGGCGAAGCCTTGTCGGCAATGGATGCAAAAGCCTTGCCCATTTGACGAAGGGTGGCGATACTTTCTTCGCTATCCGCAAGGACCCGGATCGGGCTGAATACAAACTGGAATAAAACAACAAGGATTATAATATAAGATATGATGGTTTTTTTTCGTGAGAAACATTCAATCTGCATTTCGGCCTCCAATTCTCTTGCTCCATAAGTCAATAATATCTGAAAGGTTAAAAACTAATTTCACATGTGGCTTTAATACGAATTTTATTGCCGATATGTTCGCATTGTCAAGGTTTTTTTACACACAGGAAAACCCTGATAAATGACGGATATCACCTTAGTTAATTTGCAATCATCCGAAAAGACGGACTAAAATCACATGATTTCGCCGCTCTGTTATAAACCGCCTGTTTGCTAAAAAATGCCGGTATGATATGAATTAAAATATGGTTCTTGATAACAGAATTAATCTCGAGTACAATAGTTATCGATGTCGGTATTATTATATTATCATACGCTGTTATAGGGAGGTTTATAACCATGAAATTATTATGGATATTCAGAGCTATTTTCTTAATTGTAGTTATGGCGGTTATATTCGTCAATATAAGCTCGGAGGTCATGACCCAGAATGAAGAAGGTGAAATGAATGATATGGAGGTGTACGATACGAATTTGAATGCCCTCTGCTGGAGCGGCTTCGGAATGGTGGTATTTGTACTCCTTGTAGATGTTCTTACACCCAAGAAAAAACTCTCCGCTCTTGCAGGAGTATTTTTCGGACTTTTTGTCGGGATGCTCATCACCTGGGTCTTGTCACCTGTGGTCGAGATGGTAACTGTTACATTCGGTATCACTTTAACTCCCCCCGCCATTGCAGCGATTAAATGGACGCTGGGAATCTGCATCTGTTATCTTGTCATCAGCATTGTCATGAGGACCAAGGATGACGTGCGGTTCTTGATTCCTTACGTGGAATTCTCCAAGCAGACAAAGGGCGCGCGTCCGCTGGTTCTGGATACTTCGGCGATTATTGACGGACGAATAGTTGATTTGTGCCGAAGCAGCCTCTTCGACGCTCCTTTGATTGTGCCGCGATTCGTCCTCAGTGAGCTGCAGCTTATAGCCGATTCCGCCCATAAACTCAAACGCAACCGCGGCAGACGAGGACTTGATGTGCTAAACAGTATGCAGTCCGACCCGAGCATCGACGTCGAAATCGATGATTCCATGATCCCCGAAGTCGAGGAAGTAAAAGGAGTTGACCACAAGCTGCTTATGTTCGCCAAGGCCCGCAACGGGCGGGTGGCGACAACGGATTATAATCTCAGCAAAGTGGCCCAGGTGCGCGACGTCGATGTTGTTAATATTAACGATTTGGCCAACTCTCTTAAAGTGGTCGCCCTGCCCGGCGAGACAATGGAAGTCAAGATTATCAAGCCCGGCGAAGAAGCCGAGCAGGGTATCGGTTACCTGGACGACGGAACAATGGTTGTTGTCGAAGGCGGACGAAATAAAATCGGAAAAGACCTGGTTATCAGCATAACAAGCTCTCTTCAGACTTCCGCGGGCAAGATGATATTCGGCAAATTCGAGGAATTTGTTCAGAACAGAAATGACAACGAGCAAAGATACAATAGAAGAACCGTCCGAGCATCTGATAACAATAGATAACAAACATACGAAAGCGGCGAAAATTCGACTGCAGATTCCGGGATATCACTACGACCTCAAAAGGCAACCGGCAAATGCTACAACGGCAAACAACAAGCCTGCGGCGAACAATGTCCAATAGAAATACGAGCTATAATTCTGCTCTGCGGTATGCGGCCCCGGGATGCAAAAAGAGACAACGATAATTAAAGACGCGACAAAGAAAGCAATCCAGTCATAAAAACGCGTTTTTATAGGTCTGTCGAGAGAATCACGATAAAGTATCACCGCGGCAAAAAGAAGCATTACGAGAGAAACCAAAACAGGCGCCAGCACAGGCCCGGCCCAGACGACAGGTATCAGGAATAATATATCCCAGTCCATAATCGAAGCCGGCCAGTTTAGGAGCACTTTCAGCCAGACATAATAAAAAATATCCCAAACGGCAAAAATAGTAAGAGCATAAGCAACTCTCTGCCGAAGATTTCGTCCAAACAGCCACGCACCGGTTACTATTAAAACCAGGGTTGAAGCCTCCCTGCCGACCTCGGTCAGCAAAAGTCTCCTGCTGACTGAATCGATGATTGATATAGACAGGGGAAAATTAAATCCATTCGGATAAAAAATCTCACGCAGGTAAACAACAACGGCGGCTTCGATATATCCAAAAGCGATACCAAAGATAACTGAAATAAAAAACCTCACGAATGTTTTTCTCAAAGTATCCATAAACATATCTGTGGTTCGGTTTTTGGAAATCCTTTCAGAATTTTTGTAACTGGTTTAAAAGAGCTGTTACAGCTTCGGATTCGGGTACTATCGAAACTCTTCGTCCTTTTCGATAGATATAGGCTTTATTCTTTCCGCCGCAAAGTGCTAAATCGGCATCGGCTGCCTCGCCCGGACCGTTAACAATACAGCCCATCACGGCGATTCTCAACGGTTTATCCACTCGGCGTATAGCTTTTTGGACACGACGGGCTAATTTTATAACGTCAATTTCGGTCCGTCCGCACGTCGGGCAAACTACAAGCTCAGGACCTGATTTCTCCCGAAGCCCGAGCGCCGTCAATATCTGCCTTGCAATTATGGTCTCATCCACCGGATTGCCTGCGGCACTGACTCTTATTGTATCGCCGATGCCTTCGGCCAGCAAAGTCCCCAGACTTACAGCCGAAGGTATCCGGGCGTCTTCCGGCAGGCCGGCATGTGTAAGACCGAGATGGATTGGATAATCGAATGTTGCCGCTATCATCCTGTTGATTTCGATGGTTCTCAGGGCGTCGCTGCTTTTGGCGCTCAGAACCAGTCGGTCAAAATTGCGGTCCTCAAAAATACGAACGTATTTTTTCATTTCTTTCAACATCAAAGCAATACGCCTTTGTGTCGGTACCTGCCGCTTCTGATAATCGGCGATACTTGCCTCGTTAACGCCTATGCGAATGGCAATCCTATGCATTTTTGCCGCATCGATGATTCTCCGAATATCCTCTCGCTTTTTTATATTGCCCGGATTCAACCTTATTTTTGCGGCCCCGGCCTCGATGGCTTCTATGGCTCTGTCGGGACTGAAATGTACATCGGCGATAATTGGAACTTTAACTTTCCGGATAATCTCCGCCAAAGCGAGAGTATCGGCCCGCCGGGGAACGGCAATTCTTACCAATTGACAACCGGCCTGAATGAGCTGATTTACCTGCCTTATACACCAGGGGGTATCAACCGTTGGCACTTTCGTCATCGACTGGATTACGACCGGATTCTTATACCCGAGCTTTATCGAGCCGACATTGACGGTTTTGGTTTTTCTTCTGTTAATCACGGCACAATTTTAGCCTGATTCGTTTTCGCAGGCAAACTAAAACACAGTTTTAGTGCCTAAAGTTAAAAGTGCCTAAAGTTACAAACGACTTACTTTAGGCACTTTAGTTCACTTTAGACACTTTAAATCTATCACTCGACAGAATTTGATTATCGCAATCTGATAGAACCGTTGTGGGTTTCGAGATAAAGCTTGCCGTCGCCGTTACCGATTGTCCCGGTAAGTTTAGTCCGACTGACTTTTCCCGAGACCATTATGGGCAAATCGGTATTTATCGAACCGTTATGTGTCGATGCATCTACCCTGGCCGAGTATCCGGCTGGGGCCGTCAATTCGATACTGCCGTTGTGAGTTACTATGGATATCTCACAATCCGGCTCGGCCGTTCCGGAATATTCCACTTTAACACTGCCGTTGTGCGTTCTAAGCTGCGCGTCGCCGGAGATTCCATCGCAACTGAGTCCGCCGTTATGCGTCACAAGCTTGACATCACCGGTTATATTCACTGCGGTAACTTTGCCGTTGTGCGTTGTGGCGTCAATCCCGCCGGTTATATCGTTGATTTTTATTGCCCCGTTGTGGCTTCCAAGCTCCAGATCGACACGATGCGGGACGATACAATCCAGGCTTACACTCACGGATTTATTTATCAGACGCTCCGGCCTTTTTATCCTGAGGATTAAATCATCTCCGGCACGTTCGAACCGCACCTCGGTTTCCTCGGCCAGCTCGAACGCTTCCTCGTCGGTTCTCGCCCTGGCAACGATAGTGGCCGTAACATTACAGTCGGCAACCTCGGCGCCATCGATTGTTATCGAGCCGTTGTGGGTCTGGGTCTTAAAGCCCGAACTCGGCGCTAAAGGCATTGTCAAATGAACGATTTTCTCGTATTTTGCCTGCATATCGCAACTTCCAATATAAATACAACACCCGGCTGAAACCACTAACAGGCATAAAACGCAACCCAATGACATTCTTTTTACTCTGTTGTTTTTTCCCATTTCCTTGTTTCCTTAATTTTTTTCTTTTTCTATTTATAAAATCTCCTCTGATTTAGTCGCCATTGCTTACAAAGAATTTCAAAAAAACCGCATTCTTTTGCTTTTTCGCCGTTTCAGCATCGCCATATATAATCTGAAGGCTGCCTTTATGCAAGAAGTTTCAAACAAACCCAATTTTTTATATGCCGCTCGCATATAAAAGATATAAGACAACCTTGACAGAACATCATTCATCAGGCCATTATATTAATCAAATGAAAGGAAACATTTTCGATCTTTGCGGCAAAACCGCATTAATAACCGGCGGCAACAGGGGCATCGGCCTCGCTATCGCAAAAGCTTTGGCCTCACACGGGGCCGATGTGGCGATTATTGCCCGAACAAAACAACAGCTTGAAACAGCCGCCGAACAAATCAAAGCCGAGACCGACAGAAAGGTCTGGACGTTCCCGTTAGATATTGAAAACATTGATAAAATAGAGAACTTTTTCGAAGATATTATTACCGAGACAAAAGGTGTTGATATACTAATAAATTGCGCCGGAACTACTGTTCGAGGCCCGACAGAAGAGCTTGACCTGAAATCGTGGAACAAGGTAATCGAGTTGAATCTGACCGCCGTACTGGCATTGTCGCAAGCCTTCTGCCGTCATCGGAAGAAATCAGGCAAATCCGGCAAAATTATCAATATCGGCTCACTTATGTGCCACGGAGCAAGGGCAACTACCGCCGCATACGCAAGCAGCAAAGGCGGCCTGTTGATGCTGACTAAGACCTTAGCCGTCGAGTGGGCAAAATATAATATCAACGTCAATGCAATAGGGCCGGGCTACATTGCAACAGACCTTACTGCACCGCTGCGGGCCGACGAAGATTTTAATAACTGGGTCCTCTCAAAAACACCGATCTCACGATGGGGACGGCCCGAAGACCTCGCCGGTACGGCGGTTTTACTTGCCTCCGGAGCAGGAGATTTCATCACGGGGCAGATAATTTACGTGGACGGCGGCTGGCTCGCAATGCTATAAAAGTCCCAAAATATATAAAAAATTCCGTCTCGACCATAGATTTCACACCCAAACAGCCGATAATACAGTATTAAACAACTGAAATTTTACAAAAAAATTTCTTTCTTCCGTCAACCGACAAGTTTCGATATTCGTCTATAGCGGTAGATGGAGTTAATAGCCTCAATGGAAAACACAGACAAGAGCTTAATCGAAGCCCATTGTAAGGGTGACCCGACCGCATTCGGAGAGATTGTCCGCCGATATGGGGACGGTGTCCTGGGGTATTTGGTGCGTATGACGGGAAACCGCGAACAGGCAGAAGACCTTTTTCAGGAGACTTTTAAACGTGTTCATGAAAAATCGCATACGCTTCGCGGCAACGAATTCAAAAGCTGGCTTTTCAAGATTGCAACAAACGCGGCACTTGACGGATTAAGGAAGAAAATAAGAGTGAATTCACGGGAAAAGAAATTAAACTTCGCCGATTGTGACGACGCGAAAAATGCCGAGGTGGTGGCGGTCGATAATTCTCGAAATCCTTCCGCCGAGGCCGAAAAAGCCGAACATATCGAGCAGGTCAGGCGGGCCGTCGAATCACTGCCGGACCGCCAGCGGGCAACGCTCGTTTTAGCCTATTATCAGCAGCTAAGCTACCGCCAGGTGGCTTCGGTTTTAGGCTGCTCCATCGGGACGGTGAAGACACAAATGTATAGGGCGCTGAGGGCTCTGGCGCAAAATCTGCCGGAGATTGAACTATGAGTAATACGAATAATCACCTAACGGAACGCCAGCTTATCGAATATCAGTTCAAGCTGGCCGAAGAAAGCCGTGCCAAAGAAATCGCCGGGCACTTGGAAAGCTGCGGCCAATGCCGCCGGCAGCTTGAAAAGTTGCAACGCAAATTCGCATCGCTGGATTTGCTGCGTGGCGAAACAAAAGTTTCCGAAGAATTGATTTCACAGGTCGTCGAACAGGCGAAAAAACAGGCTCCGGCAAAAACTTTCTTTCTCCGCAAGCCGGTATGGCTCAGCGCTGCCGCCGTACTGTTATTGGGATTGCTATTGATTACAAACACCGTCAGAAAAGAAAAACTTTCTCAGGATGCTGACAGAGAATCGACTCCATCAGCAATTTCATTAGTACTTGATGAGGAATTACAACGTACCACGGCAAAAGATTCGAACAAAAGTGATATTGCCGAGGCCTTAGTCGCCCAAACCGAACCACGCCAGGACATAAGAGACGCTTTTTTATACAACGCAGAAACAAAAGCCGCATCAAAAGAGCAAATATCCGAAAAGCCGCCTTTCGCCCCGGCAAGCGCGATAGAATTAGTGACTCTGCCGAAGCGCGACAACGTCCAACTGACAATCTATAACTCCGCCGATTTGACGCTGGTTCGCGAAAAAAGGAGCCTCATATTGAAAAGGGGCTGGAACTGGCTGCAGTTTATGTGGGCAAATACACTGATTGATCCTACCTCACTTAGCCTGGAGCCTTCGGAACAGAAAGACAAAATTGAAATTCAGCAATTGGTGTTTCCAGCGAGGCTGCGGGAGCTTGGCCGCTGGCTCATCCACTCGGAGGTCAGCGGCCGGGTACCGTTCGAGCTGACGTACCTGACCAGCGGACTGTCGTGGCGGGCCTTTTACATGGGAACACTTTCGGAAGACGAAAAGTCAATGCAACTGAAAGGCTACGTTCGAGTTACGAACAACTCCGGCGAAGATTACGAAAACGCCCAGACGCGGCTGATTGTCGGCCAGGTCCACATGCTCGATGAAATCGCCGAACTGGCAAAGCGGCAATTTCCCTACGGCAGCCCAGTGCCGAGGCTCGGCGAATATTCTATGGATAAAGAAGGAGTAGTTTTATCGTGGCAAGCTGGAGTAGAACGGCAAAAACATGATGTTTATCTTGGGGATACTCTGGATGGTGACGAGCTTAGAAAAAAAGAAGTCATTAAAGAAGGTCTGAGCGAGTATTTCCTTTATACAATCGAAGGGACCGAAACCATTACCAACGGCTGGTCGAAAAGACTTCTGAGCATCGATATCGATGAAGTACCGGTAGTAAACCTCTATAAATATGAAGAAGAGCGTTACGGCACAAATGTGATCCGTTTCCTTAGCTTCAAAAACGATACCGAGCACAAACTCGGCGAAACTCCAATCCCCGGCGGATTACTGAAAGTCTATCGAAACGCCTCAGACGCCGGAGACCTCTCCTATACGGGACAATCCTCTTTCAAATATATCCCCGTCAACGAAGAGGTTGAGCTTAATCTCGGTGTAGCAGCCAACATCGTTGTCGAGCCGAAAGTGATGGATTACAAGACGGAAAATTACAGGTTCGATTCCAATGGAAATATCATCGGCTGGGATGAAGTTCGCGTTTACCAAATCGAGATAAGAAACACTCGGGATATCGCTGTTAAGGTCGAGATCAAACGAAACTTCCAGAGTCGATTCTGGCAGTTAAGAACGGATGATGAATACGAGAAAATCGATTTCGATACCATCAAGTTCACACTCGATATGCAGCCCGGCACAAAACGAACGCTGACTTATACCTTACGAACCTATCACGGCACGAGACAGGACGACTACAGGCCGTGATGAATTCTTTTTATAAGAGAGAAATAAAATGAAGCGAATACTCATATTACTAATAATTGCCGCAATGACTTGTGCCGCACAAGCCAAGGTGGATTTGGTAACATTGCCTACGCGCGATACCGTCCAGCTTACGATTTATAATTCCGCCGATATGACATTAGTTCGAGAAAGAAGGGCCTTGACTCTAAAAGAAGGCAAAAACAACCTTCAATTTTCATGGGAAAATACGCTAATCGATCCGACCAGTCTTGAAATGCTGCCGAAGGCTAATGCCGACCAGATTGATATAGCCGATTTGTCTTTCCCACCGAGAGTCAGGAACTTAGGTCTGTGGAATATCCAAAGCGGCGTATCAGGTAAGGTACCCGTCGAGATTACCTACCTGACAAGCGGCCTATCCTGGCGGGCGTTTTATATGGGAACGCTGACCGAAAACGAAGATATTATGCATCTGCAAGGTTATGTCCGCGTTACAAACAACTCCGGCGAAGATTACGAAAACGCACAGACGAGGCTGATTGTCGGCCAAGTCCACATGCTCGATTATATTGAAATACTTGCCGACAGGGATTATCCATACGACAGGCCGGCAGAAAAAATTCACATAGATTTAGATTTGGAAGGATACACTGAAGAAGATAAATTTTTGTTAAAGAAGGAACTCAGTAAAATAATGCGAAATGCTCCCAGACAAAAACAAATCGCCAAGGAAGGCTTAAGCGAATATTTCCTTTATACGATTGAAGGAACCGAGACTATACCCGACGGCTGGGGCAAAAGACTGCTTTCGTTCGAGGCCGATGATATTGAAATCGAGAGCCTGTACAAATACGATGAAAATCGCTGGGGCAATCAAACGATACGATTCGTAAAGTTCGCAAACGATACCGAGCACAATCTCGGAAAAACACCAATCCCGGACGGCAACGTAAAAATCTACAGTCTGACAAATGAACAGGGATATCTATCATACGTCGGCGGCACAAATATCAAATATATCCCGGTCAACGAAGAGGTAGAATTGAATCTCGGTCCGGCGAGACTGGTTGAAATCGAGCCGGTACTCATGGACTTCAAGACGGCAAATTACCTGTTCGATCCGAACGAGAATATCACCGGCTGGGACGAAATACGCTCGTGGAAAATCGATATTACCAACACCCGAACTCTGCCTGTAGAAATTGAAATAACCCGCGACTTCGGCACGGCTTACTGGACACTGGAAAGCCAAACGCTTTACGAAAAGCACGACATTACACGGGCACGATTCAATCTGGATATTGAGCCGAGAACTAAAAGCTCTTTCGAATACACGGTGACAACATATCACGGTATGCGTCAGGAGCAGATCAATCAATAAAGGGAGCAAAAATGAAAAAGTATATTTTACCCATCCTACTTTTAATAATTTCATACGCGGCAGAAAACGGCTACTCCATGGCGACAGAACAAATCGGCCCTAACAGTACGCTCGGACACCCACCCGGCATTCAGCCCCAATGGCCCAAAGGAATTTTCGAGATTTCAAATCTCGAATCACGGGTATATTCGATTGATGTAAACGGTAACGAGAACATTTATTTCAAAGCAACCATCGAAGAGATAAACGAAATAATAAGCCTTTTTTCAAAAGCCAGAATGCGAGACCATATAGTACGGATTCGGGCCGGAAAGGGCAAAACGCAAACTTTTCAAAAGATTGAAATAGAATACAACGTCCAGCTTCAGATAGTTGGAGGTATCGTACTGTCCGTTGCTCGTGAAAATCCGAGAGATGATCTGCCTCTGGAACCGGAATTGACGATTTTGACCGGTGATGACAATTCACTTCTGAGCAAGCTGAAATGGCCGGAGAACCTCATAGTCGAAAGCGAGATACCAGGCGTTTCGATAAATCCCGACATAACAGAACCAAAGAGAGACGTTTATTACGGGCTATGCGAATTCGCGGACGGCTCACCGCCTGTTGAATTCGTGAAAGGAGTCAACAGCCGGGTGACTCTGTGGGAACAGGGAGAACCTAACGGCATCAACATAGGAAGAATCGACAATAAGGGTTATTGCAAGCTATTGTTTTCCGATACCGAACTGGATGACCTTAGAAAAGACAAAACATGGCTGACCATAACCATCGGTAACTGGCTTGTCGAAGCAAAGAAAAATGACATGCGCTTACCTGTCGAAATGCTTGTTAAGGACATGAATGAAGCAAAACCGGTCAAGGTCAAGGGACTCGACTACTACTACGGCAGGATTCTTTTCGAGGACGGCTCGCCAGCCGTCCTGGATAAGACACTTTGGAAAGGCGCGGAGATCATGGTCGATTTTCCTTATGCCGGTCCTCCGGAAATCGATTCTCAGGGTTACTTCAAGATTAATTTTACAGAAGAACAATTCAAACAAGCCAAAGCGAGAAAGGTAAGAAATAATATATATATCCCGGATTCTCAGGATACGAGTCGCGCAAGGGCCACATACGCCTTTCCTGCAGAACAGTTGTCTCAGGACAAATCGAAGGCCGGAGTAGTCAAGATACCGCGCCCCAAGCCGCCGAAACAGGAACTTTCCAAAGCAGAATCCAAAATCGGCAAATCCATCCCGGGCTTCGAGAAAATCACTTTCGAGGCATTCCAAAGCGAACAGGCAAAAGATAAGGCCCTTCTGGTATGTTTCTGGGATTTCGACCAGCGCCCTTCCCGGCAGTGCATTCAATCACTGGAAAAACAAAAAGACGCCCTGCTGAAAAAGAATATAGTGGTTCTCGCCGTGCATTCCGGCAAAAAACCGGAAAAAGAATTCCGCCAATGGCTGAAAGAAAATAATATTTCTCTTGTCTGCGGAACAATCGAAGGCGACCCTTACGATACTCTGCTGGCATGGGGCGCCAGAGGATTGCCGTGGCTTATCCTTACCGATGCAAAACACATTATAACAAAAGCAGGATTTAATATAGAAGATTTGACCTAACTGCAAATAATACAGAAAAAACGAAACTAAAATAAGGAGAAAAAAAATGAACATGAAAACAAAAACAACAATCGCATTTGTGCTGCTGCTTGTCGCCGGCGGAACCGTTGAAGGCAGAATCAAGCTTGTGGCGCTTCCCGAGCGGGCGGCGACGGTTATCCGTCTGGATAATCCACAGGCAACCTTAATCGAGGAAGAGCGAGTCCTGACGCTCCAAAAAGGCCTGAATAATGTGGACTTTTCCTGGAAGTCCGTCTCTATCGACGCCGATTCGATTCGGCTCAGGGCGCTCGACCACCCGGAAAACGTCAGGCTTTTGAGCGTCAGCTATCCGCCGGACGAGGCCGCACTGGTCTGGGACATCAGCAGCGACGGCGATTACGCCGAGACGGTGAGAATCAGCTATCTGCTCAGTAATATCGACAGGCTCATTACCTACAAGGCCGTGGCGGACAAAGAGGAGACAAAAGTCGATTTGAAAAGCTTTATTATTCTGCGAAACTTCTCCGGCGAAGATTTCGAGAAGGCACGCGTGCTCCTGGATTACGGCGAAGCCTTCGAGCAGGGAATCGATCACGAAGAGACCAAACAGTTGCTATTCCTGAAAGCGCCCGATGTGCCGATCCAGAAAATCTGGACGTTCGATTCCGACAAACTGCCCTGGGATCCTGAAGAGCTTGAAAACAGGAACGTTGGCATCCCGGTCAGCTATCGAGTCGTTAACAACACCGACAGTGGCCTTGGAAAATTCGCCTTATGGGGCGGAAAGGCCAGAATCTACCAGGACGACGGTCACGAGAGCACAATCATTTTAGGAGAAGACAACGCCATTCTCGTGCCGGTTGGCGAAAAAATGGAGCTTTATATAGGTGACAGCCGTGACATTGTCGTAACTCAACGTCGGATGCCCGGCTCGGGAAGACGTGTAAACGTGCAAAGAAACAGGAGCAATAATCAAATCATCATGTACGATACGGATGAAGAGATTGTCGCAAAAATAGAAAATTTCAAGGATAGTCCCGCCGAACTGACAATGATACAGCATTTCCCCGGCGAGTGGGACATGGAAATATGCACACTTGACGGCAACCGACTGACTATGGGCACCGACTACAAGAAGAAAGACGCCAATACGCTTGAATTCGAGATAACACTACCCCCTCGAACCGAGTCCGGCCCGGCGACAAGAGAGCTGAGAATGGTCTATCACCGCCGGCACGTTCGCCCGAATGTGACTCCTGAGCCAACGCCGAGAGTATTAAGAAGATAATAAACTTCAAAACTCTCAAACTTAAGGAGCACAAAAATGAAACGAATAATATCAGCTTTAATTATAATAGCTTCGATTGCCGGTCTTGTTCAGGCCAAGGTGGATTTGGTGACTTTGCCTACACGCGATACGGTCCAGCTTACGATTTATAACTCCGCCGACATGACTCTTGTACGCGAAAGCAGAGCCTTGACTCTCAAAGAAGGCAAAAACAACCTGCAATTTTCATGGGAAAACACACTCATCGACCCGACCAGTCTTGAAATGCTGCCGAAAGCAAACGCGGATAAAATTGATATTGCCGATTTGTCTTTCCCCCCGAGAGTTAGGAACTTAGGTTTGTGGAATATCAAAAGCGGCGTATCCGGGAAAGTTCCGGTGGAAATCACCTATCTGACCAGCGGTCTGTCATGGCGCGCGTTTTATATGGGAACGCTCACCGAAAACGAGGAAACTATGCGGCTGCAAGGCTATGTCCGCGTCACAAACAATTCAGGCGAAGATTACGAAAACGCCCAAACGCGTCTGATTGTCGGTAAAGTACATATGCTCGATGAAATCGCCGAACTCGCCAGAAGGCAATACCCATACGACAGACCGGGCCAAATAATGCCGGTTCCTCTAACACAACCGCCAACCAGAGGTATGAGACTGGAACGAAAAGCAGCCGAGACTATGCCAATGTTGGCAATGGATGCACTGGCACCGAAGGAAATCGTCAAGGAAGGTCTCAGCGAATATTTTCTCTATACGATTGAAGGGACCGAGACAATTCCAAACGGCTGGTCGAAGCGACTCTTGAGCTTCGATGTCGATGAAGTGCCGGTAGTAAATCTCTATAAATACGAGGAAGAGCGCTACGGCAATTCTGTAATTCGTTTTCTCAGCTTCAAAAACGATACCGAGCACAACTTAGGCGAAACTCCCATCCCCGGCGGACTTTTGAAAGTGTATCGAAACGCATCAGACGCCGGAGACCTTTCATATACGGGACAATCTTCTTTCAAATACATCCCCGTCAACGAAGAAGTTGAGCTTAATCTCGGCCCGACAGCCAACGTTGTTGTCGAGCCGAAGGTGATGGATTACAAGACGGAAAATTACAGATTCGATTCC
>JAFGBG010000256.1 GCA_016933295.1 Sedimentisphaerales bacterium
ATTAATAAAACATTTACTCGTAACAGCGATTTTCAGATTGTCGCCACATTTTAATGAAATTTTTTATCCTCCGTCAACTTTTATTATATGGCTTTTTTCAGGATTTCCATTAATTCATCGTCCGTCAATTCGATGGGATTGCCTTTCATACTGCTTGATTTTCCGGCTTTGGCGACCACATCAGGAAAATCCTGTTCTTTCAGGCCGAGTTGCGATAGGGGTAAAACTTTTAGTGCCGAGCAAAGCTCACGCAGCCATTCAACTCCATCTTCGGTTCTGGCTGTGCTTTTGCCGGTCATAATTTGGGCAATATCGGCATATTTTGAAAGAGCCGCCGAATCAGACCGGCGGTTTTTTAATGCTCGCACGTTGATTTCGGTAACATGTGGCAGCAGGGCGGCACAAATAGAGCCGTGGCCGGCAGAAATCATCCCGCCCAAAGGGCCGGCAAAACCGTGCACCGCCCCTAATTTGGCATTGGCCAGACCCAAACCGCCGAACAGACTCGCGAGGGCCATATCTTCACGGGCGGATTCGTCACCACCGTCCTCGAAAGCCCTGCGAAGTGAACGCCCGGCACATATCAGGCCTTCCCGGCAGATTCCGTCCGTCAGGGGGTTCGCCTTGTTGGAGACGTAAGCTTCCACAAGCTGCGTCAGCGCATCCAGGCCGGTAGAGGCGGTGATTTCAGGAGGCATCGAATTGGTCAATACCGGGTCAATCAGTGCCAGAGCCGGAAGCATAAGCGGGCTTCTCATGCTTACTTTGACTTTATGTTCGGGGACACCGAGCACCGCATTGCGAGTGACTTCCGCTCCCGTTCCAGCGGTCGTAGGAATAGCGATATGAGGCGCGGCGGGGCAGGAAAGCGGTTTCCCGAGACCGACTATTTCCAGATAGTCTTCGAGACTGCCGCTGTTGGTAAGCATTGCCGCAATGGCTTTGCCTGTATCGATTGCGCTTCCGCCGCCGATGCTGATTACAAGGTTACAATTTGCCCGACGGGCGAGTTCGATGCCTTTTTTTACGGTCTCGGTAGTCGGCTCGCCGGATACGCTGAAAATAACGGAATCGATTTTCTGTTCTTTAAGTTTTTCGAGAAGCGTTTGTGCCCGTTCGGCGGTTCGACCGGTTATAATGCAGGCGCGTTTTCCGAATTCGCCAGCCAACGAGGCGACTTGGTTGATTGTGCCGGGACCGAATATTATACGTGTTGCGGTTGCAAATTCAAATTTCATGGTCTATCTCGTTTACTGCGAAATTTGCGGCAAATCCCAGCCGGTTTCATCTGGAAAGACGTTTGCGTATTTGATGCTTGTGCGAGGTCCGGCCATCATATCGGCGACCGTGTCACGCCATTTTTGATAGTGGGCGGTTTCCTTGTGCCTGGCTGGGTCCTCGGTGGTGCGATAAACCTCAACAAGTACAAAACGTGCCGGATCGTCTTCTTGCTGGATTACATCAAATCTGGCGATACCCGGTTCCTGAATACTGTTACGGGCGTTTTCGAGAGTAGCCGCCGTGAACGCCTCGATTTTGTCGGGCTTTACATGGACGAAAACATGGACTATTAACATAATGTTCTCCTTATTTATTGGCTCCGGCGAATCTTATCAGATAATCCGAGCAAGTACAACATATTCTACCGGCGGCTAAAATCTGTCTTTGAGCCGTCGCAGCTCGGCGAATGTTTCCACATCGGTTGCATGAGTAATTCCGAGTGTGGTTTTGATTTTTTGTGTGCCGGCTAACAGAAAGATATTGGTTTCTTTTTCCTGTGAGATAGTAGAAGAAACAGTATTTTTGCCCTGGTCGTGATTGTGCTGTGCTTCGCTTAAGCATTTTTCAACAGCCTGGTTTGTCGGTTCTATCTCCAGGGCGAATTCATAATTTTCGAGGGTATAATCATGCCCACAATAGAGACGTGTCCGGTTCGGCAGGGCGGCAATTTTCTGCAGCGAGTCCCACATTGTTTGTGCGTTACATTCCAGCAATCTGCCGCAGCCGCCGACAAACATAGTATCACCGGTCCAGAGTATTCCGGTCTGGTTTTCACCGGCTGGCGGCAGATAATAACAAACCGATGTTCGAGTATGTCCCGGCGTTGCTATAACCTGTATTTTCGTGTTGCCGATTGTAAGAATTTGGCCGTCCTCGACGATGCAATCGATGCCGCCTATTCTTTGTTTGTCACTGCCTATAACTTTGCAGCCGGTTCTTTTTTTCAACTCGGCGATTCCGCCGACATGATCCCAGTGGTGATGCGTGGCAAGAATGGTTGTCAGATTCAGATCGTATTTTTTAAGCGCCTCTGCTACCGGCGAATAATCTCCGGGATCGACGGCAAGAGCTTTATTGTTTTTATATCGATAGATATAAATAACGTTGTCACCAAGTGCAGGTATCGATATTGGTTCTTGTATTTTTTTCGTTCCTTATCGATTTGATACTGAAGACAGTTTTTTCAATGGTTCCTGATTATGCTTAAAACATTATCAAATTCTTCTACTATTTTCTGGTTTTTCTGCCCTATTATTGAATTGATAATAAAGATCGTCAGGCAGTTTGCTATAAAACCCGGAACAATTTCATACATCGAGTCACCAAGTCCGATTTTTTTCCATAGAACCAGCACAACAGTTCCGGTAACCATTCCGGCAAGGGCAGATTGCCATGAAGTACGGCGCGAATAAAGCGAAAAAAGTATCAGGGGGCCGAACGCCGCTCCGAAACCGCCCCACGCATAAGAAACTATTTCCAGAATCGTATTTTCTTTATCCAATGCCATAATTAATGCTATGATAGAAATTATGATAACACATCCTCTGCCGACCCAGACAATTTCTTTTTCGGATGCGTTTTTCCGGATCGCTTTACTGTAAAAATCTTCCGACAGCGCCGAAGACGAGACAAGCAATTGCGAATCTATAGTTGACATAATTGCCGAGAAAATCGCGGCCAACAATATTCCGCCGAGCCATGGATTAAACAGTATATCTATCATTTTTATGAAAACTTTTTCTTCCTCTCCGTCGGTTAAATTGTCGAACATTGCTATGCCGATGAAACCCACAATTACTGCTCCGGTCAGTGACAGAAAAACCCAAATTATAGCAATGGCCATAGATTTATTAAGTTTATTGGCGGATTTTATGCTCATAAATCGGACGAGTATATGTGGCTGTCCGAAATATCCCAGACCCCACGCCATGCTGGAAATTATCATGATTGAGCAGATTGATAGTGTGTTTGCCTGTGGAAGCAGGCTTGTGGATATTTCTTTTGTTGCCATTGCTTCTTCTATGGCTTCGAATCGTCCTTCAGTGTGATAAGCAATTGCCGGAACTATTACAATTGCAAAGACCATCAGTGCGCCTTGTAGTAAATCAGTCCAGCAGACGGCCAAAAAGCCTCCTAAAAATGTATAAGCGATGATAATCAGCCCCCCGATGATTACGGCAACGAAGTAATTGACTTTGAAAATCGATTCGAATAACAATCCTGCCGCTACAAGACCTGAAGATGCGTAAATTGCGAAAAAAATCAGTATGATTGTTGCCGAGATAATTCTCAACAGGCCGGTCGGGTCTTTGAAACGAGCTTCAAAGAAGCAGGGCAGTGTTATCGTGTTTGTTTGCTGTGTATAAATTCTCAGTCGAGTAGAAACCAGCGTCCAGTTTAAGAGAGTCCCGATGAAAAGCCCGATAGCGATCCACGCCTTGGGCATTCCGCCTAAATAAATCGCTCCGGGCAAACCCATCAGCAGCCAGCCGCTCATATCGCTGGCCTGAGCGGAAAGCGCCGTCACCCATGAGCCCATACCTCTGCCGCCAAGAAGATAGTCTTCTATATTTGTCGACTTGCGGCAAAAGCCAATACCGATAGCCAGTAAGATTACGAAATAGGCAATGAATGTAATTAAAGTTGGAATCGACATTGAGAAATCAGGTTAAAGCTCTCAATATACGGCAAATAATTCAAAATTAACTTAGTAGTTCTATTAATGGGCGTTCCAGAGATACAAAATCTCGGGTGTGCCGAGTTCGTACAGGGTGTTCCTGTTGAGTTTTAGGGTGTTTTCGGCTCGATAGCTTAAAAAGTCACTGAAAGAAAACGGTTTGCGATATCTTACTACTCGAGCTTTGTCGATTCCTGCCTGAGACTTTGCCAAATCTACGGCTTCGTCCAGATAGCCGATTTTATCGATTAGTTTTTCGTCGAGAGCTTCCTGCGCCCCGTAAATGCTGCCGTCTGCCAGACGTTTGACATCGGATAATGTAAGTGACTTTTTTCTTCCTTCGGCGACAATATTCACGAACCTCTCCAGCGCGGGTTTTATTAATTTATCCTGTATGTATTGAATTTCTTCCTCAGTCGGCGATCTGAACGAGCTTGGCCAGTCTTTTTTATCGCCCGATTTTATCGTAATCGGTGTAATACCGAGCTTGTTTTCCAGTAATTCCTCAACGACAAGATATGAGCTGATAACACCGATTGAGCCGGTAATTGTTGTTGGTTCGGCTATGATTGTCTCACATGCTACTGATGTATAATAACCACCCGAAGCGGCGACACCCTGCATAAAGGCAATGACCGGTTTGTTTGTTTTTTTCCGGAACTTCAAAATTTCCTGATAGATTTGATCGCTTGCGGAAATTGTCCCACCCGGCGAATTTACATGGACAATCACAGCCTTGACACGTCTGTCCTTACCGGCCGCCTGTAACTGTTTATATACGCTTTCGGCCTGTTCATCATAGATTACTCCCTGGACGGAGACCATCGCGATTTTGGTTCCTGACGGCCCTTCACGAACGACTTCTTCGATTATTGAGCCGCTTTGGCTCGAAGCAAAGGCCATGAATGCGGCAATTAGCAGGAAAAATAACATGAAGTTGGCTATGACCGACGAGCCGAATATAATGCCGAACAGTATCCTCCAGCCGGAGAATTTCTTCGTTTGTTTTATTGATTCGTCCGCCGTTAATCCGGGAATTGGCTCTGGCTGCCTCGGACCTGATAGGTTATTATCCTCTTGAAAATCCATTATTAAGTCCTTTCAAAAAATGGCCGTGCACTTTGCTTCGAATCAACCTGCCGAGTTTGCAGCCACAGCCAACTCGAGTCGGGTTAGTCCACGGCACAACAAACTGACGCTTATGGCTGCTCCGTTCCCGGCCTGACCAGGTTCACGCTGTTCGTTTGCATGGGACCCGACTGTCAACGTCGCTTATGGCAGTAGTGGCTCAACAAAATTGACCCTCGGAAAAGAATTCAGCCTCGCTATAGCGGATTGCGAGTTCAGGGTACCGCTGACACCCCGCTTAGCACGGCCAATTTCACAATAAATTATCAGCCACAAAACCAATATTCCTGGTATGTTAATTGATTTGCCGCAATGAGGCAACTTATTTTGACATAATTTACTTATCTTCAAAGTCAAGAAATCGAAGGAGTTTTCGTATAAGTAATAGTTCATAAGTTATTTATGAGAAAGCAGGGAATTTGCGGCGGAAATTCAAAATCTGATATTTGATGATACAGTTTCAGGTGATAACGGGTATAATCAGACAGATATCGATAAGGGCATATATGATTTTGGTCTCGATAAAAAAAGGCCGAAGTCTTGTTATTTTTATTTGCGTTAGGTACTATGGTCTTAAGATTAGAGTGATGCATTTCAATAAAATGAAGATTGAGGATACTTAAATAAATCATCGGAGTCGTACTATGAAAGCACAAAAACCATCTCGTTACATTTCGACATTATTTGCGGCAGTTTTAACGGTACTTTTCGCTATGACTTTCGGTCAGGACATAATTATTGCCGGCGGAATTTCGACTGACATACCGGGTTTGGCGCCGATCGATCCTCAGAAAGTTCAGGACCAGGATGATATGACCTGGGATGACTATAAACCGATCCCTGGAGTCAACTGGGCCGACCCGTCGCTCAAGCCGGAACGCGAGTTTCACATGGCTTTGGTGGCGGTCGATTTTCCCGATCAGCCTTTTGTTATCACAAGGCCGAAACATACGGATCCGTTCGGCAATCCACAAATCGATCCTGTTCCACGGGAAAAAGTGCCGCAATTTTACGCCGATTTCTATCTCAAGCCCAGCGAAATAAATCACGGCCAGACAATTAACGGCTACTGGATGGAGCAGTCTCGTGGCAAGTTCGGTATCACCGTGCTTGACGCCTACGGCCCGTATCGTATGCCGAAGAACCTCTGGGAGTATGGTCTCAGTGAGTATGGCCAAAATGAATCGACGCCGGACGGCAGCCGGGCCAGAGCTCGCATGGAGTCGGATGTTGACGCTCTCTGGCGGGCGGACAAGGGCGACGACATAGCAAGTAGTTACAGACGCCCGAACGGCGCAGTTTTGCGAATCTACGCCGGTTACGACGAGACCGGTGTCTGGCAGGAATTCGGCGAGATGAAATTCAATTCCAAGGAGGACATCCCGCCGGAGTGGGGCAATCCCAATCCTGATATGCCGCGTTGGATTCCTACTCGCTACGTGGAATGGACATCGTGGCTTGCCGGGGCGCAGCAATGGGGTTTGTCGTCGATACGTCAGGGCGAAAATTCCGGCACAATTACCCACGAGCTTGGCCATTTCGCCTTCAGCATAGGCGATTTAAACAATAATCCTTATGTCCAGCCTTACCGAAGAGTGGCGACCGGAACATGGGACATGATGGATCGCGGCTCGTTTAATGGCCCCGGCGGCCCGCACAAGCGTTGGGTAGTTCCGGCAACTCATGGGGCAGCTATGCCGGCTCCGCTTATGATACGCAATCGCTTGGTGAACGAATTTATTACCTGGCAGCAGCTCCTGATGCTCAACCGCGACGGTCTTGCCAAATCCGGCCCGGCAGTGGCGACGGTTACTGCTCGTTCCGCCGAGCCGCTCGAAGGAACTTTTGCCGGTATTACAGTAACCCTGGACGGAGAAGGGGACCTGACTCCGCCCGACGACCCGGCGACGAATCCGCTCTCGCCGGGCACTCCGAATTACGATTTCTATTCACTGGAAGTAGTTCAGCGAATCGGCTACGATTCGTTTTGCCCCGACAACGGCGTCCTGATAGCCAAGAATAAAAACCGCGAGGGCAGAAACGGGGGGCCGAACGGATTTAATTGCTTCATCTGGGTCATCGATGCGCATCCCGAAGACATCAACATGGTCGATTATGTCAAGCCGAACGGCGAAAAAGTGATGCGAACCATCGCCGATTACCGGCAGGTTAACGATGCGCTGTTTCATGCGGGCCTCAATTCCGGCAGCCAGTTCGAGTGGATTGATACACCCAACCGGCTGCACTTCTATGTTATTGATATTCATAAGAACCAGCAGGGAATCCTGTACTATACGCTCGGCGTGCGGTCGCTGGATGGTTCCGGGCCGCAGCATCGAGGCGTTGCTCTGACTGCGCCGACCGGGCAGAAAACACAGGGCGAATATACCGAATGTACGTTTACTTTGCAAAATACCGGCAAAGCGGCACAAACTGACCCGAATCTGCATTGGCGCGATTTCAACGATTACCTGAAATCGGATATTTATCGCCTGTCGGTCTCGGTCGAAGGCCGTGGCTGGTCGGGGCAATTGCTTAACGCTCTGGCGGCGGTCGAGTTCGGCGAATCGCAGCCGGTCTCGGTATTTGTAAATCGCCGTTCCGGTGGCGCCGACTCGGCGATAGTAACATTGAAGGCAGTCTCGGAGAGCGACCCGACAAAAACGGCAACGGCAACATTTACAGTCAAAAATTAGCATTTTGTGAAAAAACGCCGTATCTTTAGGATTTCGAGCTTAGTGCGTCGGATTTCCGGCCACTCGTCACGGCGAAGGCCGTTGCCGGAGCAGGAAAGGCCGGCAAATTGGCTTCGTTTTTTCAACTTACTTCCAAATCCTTTTCGATTTGGAAGGCACAAAGGTCCAAAGGCATATAGGCACAAAGAAAAAAAACAGCTCATTATTAACATAACTAACTTGTAATTAAGCGTTTATACAACTACCCCCTATCCGCTTTACGCTAACGCTAAGTAAAATTGGGTTCGTTTTCCATTTTTTTTATTCTGTATTCTGCCGTAGCCGTGCCGGCTATGGTCAACCGCGGACAATGCCAGCGTCTAACAGAAAATCATGTTTTTAACTTTTAACTTTACACTTTGAACCCGCTCGGCTCCGCTCCATTCGGCCCGAGCTCATGGCCGAGGGCAGGGCATGCTTTTTACTTTTGATTTGTTTCAGTTTCCCTGCCCCCTGCGAACTATCCTTAGTTCAATAGCTATCATACAACAACCCTGCGAAAACGCAAGAAAAAAACGGCTTTTCCGGCAAAATTGACTTTATCTGAAATTTAGCCCTTTCGTCTATCAGAAAATATCACCAGTTTATCGCACTATTGAGATATTTCATAATTAGTCTATGCTTATCAATGAAATCCTACTTTTTCGAGAATTTTGGGCAGTACTATATCCGAATCGAAGAATTGTTCTGCTAATTGCCGAGCCGCTTTGCAGTGTGCCAGGTAATTCCGATTGATCTCCTCAATGCCGGCCACTGCTTCATCGCGCGTACGGAATGTGAGAAGCCCTTTGCCTGTAGGAATTTTCCCTTCGAATCCGGTCGATTGAACCAGCGCCGGTTTCCCTGAACTCAGATAACAAGCCGTCCGGTCACTGATCCAGCCGCTGCTTGACTTCACATAACCATGCTTCGCGACACTGAATTCGGCCCTTGAGAAACGAATGTAGTCACGATAACTATCAGGATCACCCGCTCTAAGATAGGGATTCTCGAGATGCCAGCCATTTTGAATAAGCAGCTCAATGTCTTTGAAATCCCATAAGCTTACACAGAGAGCCAGTTCCAGCGGCTGATTCGTATGACGCGGTAGGTCTAATATCTTTAAAAACTCTGGGCGCTTCGCCTCATAGAGTTCATTTTCGTATTTGGCAGCCTGAGATGCACGCCAGTCAGCGATCGTTGTAAAACTGCCACAGGCTTCGTCTATCATAGCGGGCCATTGCTCGAGCACAACCGGCGGCAATATATGATGCCATTCGATACCATGTGATGGAATTGTAAATTCTGGATTTCCAACGTTCTGACCTATCGTTAGAAAAAAATTGTGCTTTTGACAATCCAAATCCCAGCTAAGCTTCCAAATTTGTGTAAATCCTGGATCAACATCAATAAATACTCGTTTAGGGATTTGTAGAAGCGGAGAACCATCAGGTAGATATCCGCTAACGTTCAAAAGCAGGGTCGCTTCGCGTGATAGTCGTCTAAGCTTTTCGCCAGTGAGACCAAAATATTTCTCTCCTTGGTTATAGATAATACAATAGCGATCCTCGAATCCGTACCGGCAAGCCATCTGATTGAACCGGTTAACAAAGTAATCAATACTTCGGCGCGCCTTGATCGGATTAATCTCTCCCAGTCGATCTACCCAGTAACTCTCGATACCCAATCGTTGCAAGCCCAGCATATATTGAAGTCGAACCCAGGTTGAGCCGGCAAATTCAGGAATGCCGCTTGTCCCGCGAGTCCCCACGACAACTTTAGTCATAACAATAGTCCTTATTGAAGCCTGTTAAATCTCTCTGATACTAATCGGTGGTTCGATTTTCTGATTTATTTTTGGGGCCAAAGTTTTTTTCCAACCAGTCCATTTGGCGATACAACATTTTGCCGTAACGATTGAATTCAAACGGCGTCTCGAGTTCGAGTGACGAAGAGCTGTCCAGCAGGCTAAAGACCTTACGTGCCTCATCAACAGCACGGCGAACATGGTCTATTGGGTAGTACCGATCGAGTGTCGGAGCTATTATATGCAAGCGGCGGGGTGCAATACACGCTAAGATTTCATCATAGTCAATCGGTAAACGTTTCTCATGATCCAGAAAATAACCGAATCGGGGGATAAGTCCGTGCAAATGAGAGTAATGACGCAATCCCTCAGTATCGTTGGTCGATGAGCAGAGACGAAGGGATGTAAAGCCACAAGAGACTGTTACTGCCTTAATCCTCTCATCCAGGGCCGCAGTAAACAAACCTACCTTGGCTCCTAAAGCGTTTCCGATTACGTAAACACGTGAAGTATCAATATAGTTGACATGCTCGAGTTGATCGATGGCTGCACGTGTGTCAGCTACCATTTTTCCTAACAGGGACCATTTCGGATAGCGTTCATAAAACCGCTTAGCATGATCATTACGAACACCAAAGCCGATTTGATCAAAGGCCATCACAGCAAATCCTTTTTTAACGAGTATCCCCCAGTAGTCATATCGGGAATAACCCATCGCATAACTATAGGGATGCAGCCAAATAACCACTGGAAACTTGGAACCCCTGGCCGGTCTTCGTCTATTGGCGGAAGGCTCTACGGGATAATACAAGTCTCCGAGCAAATCATCACCATATGCAAAGCTGCGTCCGCCTATTGTACCGCCAATTTTAAACGGTCGGGGAATCAACTGGCCTTGCCATCCATTATGGATATTCGTATATGAAGATCTCGTGTTACGCCTGTCCGGTAGAGGCAAACGAGGTGGCTCTTCCCCCAAGGCCCAATGAATTTTGTCTCTGATAGCCACAGACCGATTCTGCCAGACCAAGGTGCTGCCAAAGTCGCGCCCGCCGGCAGATTTAAAAAAGTCACCCGGCTCTCTTTCCGGGTACTGCAAGGGATTGATTTGTTCTCCCGAGAGATTCTGCCACTGTCCGAAACTGTAGCTATGTACCCACATGTGGGGAATCTCAAATTTTTTTCGATTAAAAACAGTGTCGAAGAAGTCAAAGTACTGCTCCACATCCTCAACAGAACTTGGATGCTCGCCCGGTTGTTGGTACATACCGAGCATTTCTTTCTTTCCTAAGAACTCATATACCCGACGAACCGATCGATAGGATTGTTCGAATGCAAGTACATTTCCCTGATGCTCCATATAGGCATGTGACATCATCAATCCACGGGGTGCTACTAATGCCAATAACATGTTTTGATCAACCGGAAGTTTGTGCTCTCGACCGAAAAAAAACCGAAGTCGCGGATGAAACCAGTGAGGGTGTGAAGTAATCTCTTCCAAGGGTTCACTTACATACATCTCTGTATTGTAACGCCAGGGTAATTGATCTCCGGAGTTACCACGAGACGGCACGACTGCGCCGATACGTTCATCAAATGCCGCGGCTAAAAGTGCAAGCTTAGAATTTTTTGAATGGGCTGATATGGCAATTTGGTTTTCGTCGGCAAAAGGCAAGGTAACTAAATAGTCAACTGCTCGCATGGCCCCCCATGCCCATCGCCCCAGTGCAGAGAAGTCATAATCAGGATACACTTCCAACCAGGGATCCGAATCATCATTCGTACCATAAAAAGGATCTATAGCATAGTAGATACATCCCATATACCCCCGTCGAATAGCAGTATTTACCCACGGTCGTCTTCGCGGATGATTGGTGAGAAAAACGGGAAATGGGCCCTTACCCGGTGGAATCATTAACTCAATTCCAAGTGTTGCCTTATGTCCCGGTCCAAATTCCAAACGTATATCTTCAACCTTCGAATCTCCTTCTTTTCGTGTTGCGGTGGTCACTCCACGAACATTCTCAGGAGGGGGCGGCATCTTGCCAAAAATCCACTTTTCGAATTGTTGTTTGATTAACTCTCGCTGGCGACGCCATTGATTAACAGAAACGATAGGTGTCCGGTGATCGTCCAACATGACCAAGGGATCGGGAAGGTGTGGAATAGACGGCATGGATTCAAAATCAGGGGGCAATTCCCCTGTTCGGATCAGCCAGTCCTCCCAACTCTTGTCGTGCACATTGATACGACCACGATATTCAGAATCTGTAGGTGGTAACAATTTCTGGAGAATCTCAAGATATTTTTTCCTTCTCGCAATGACTTCATCTTGTGTTAGCGTGTTTTTCTTACTGCCAAAATTTAATTCCGCGTTACCAATAGCACTTCCAAAAAGTCCGACCATGTTCATTTTAATAAATTCACGTCTGCTAAAATATTCCATTTAAACCTCCTACTGTGTTGATTATACACCGTTGCCTCTACATAAATTTGCGCCTATTTTCTTAACGCGTAATCCTATTTACATGATCGGCTTGACCTCCTTTTTGCAAATGCTCGACCAGACCCAATACTGGATGATTATATGCCGGTGTCGTGTTGATGTCAATAATATACGAACGGCCTTCGTCGTCTTGAACAACGTCTACTGTTCCGAAGTCCAGTTGAAATGCCCCAATGAATAAAACAATATCTTTTATCAATTGATGAGGATAATTCGGGGCGGATGAGTTTCTAATGCCTCCATTACTAAACGAAAGCGCCCAAGTTTGCGTAAGCCGGCTTTCACCGACTTTCTTGATCTGCAGTTCACTGACAAGTTCACAAAGCATGAGCCGATCAAGAAAGATATATGCACGGTACCAACGATTATCCTTATTACTGATATATCTTTCACAGATTAGACTTTGATCCTCCCACCACTCTGCTTTAACCTCGCGTCGGGGCAGTACCATGTAATGGTATGGATTATATATCAAGCTGGAATCCGTGCCCAATCCCAATAATCTTCGCTCAACACAGGAAAGGGCCCATTCACTCGCGCCTGCGAAATTACGGTTAGTCTTAACGATCACCAATTCGTCAGCGTTTCCTTGTTTATCTGCCAAGGTCGAATTCAAACGCATTTCTAAACAAACTTGTTGGATCATCTTCTTGGAAATATCCGTTACGGATTCATTCAGAACCGTAATGCCATGATTGGTTAGAGCCTTGACAATCTTTGTGCGAGCGAGAGGAAAACGATTAGTTACTGTGCAGTTAAGATGAAACAGAAAGGCCATTTTTTCTGTGCTAAGTTGTGGCAAAATATTCTCGAAGGTGTCATAGATACTTGCCTTGATGACTCTCGCGTGTGGAGCAATCGAACGAATAAGAAATTCCGAACCTGTCAACCATTCATAAAGAATGATTGAATGATTAGCAACGGATAGATCTGCGTGTTGGGATTCCGGCATACAGTAGGCTCATCTCTGAATATGGGAATAAACGACTCCCAAATATAGTCATAAATTTAAGTGAATTATAACGGTATTTCACTCGCTATTCAAGTAAAAAGGTCAAGTTAGTCGTAACCAGATAAAGTCAAGCAAGCATTGGAAAGATTTATCTGCAGTAAATATTTTTATATAAAATATTTGCATAAATCACCTGTATTCTTGGAATCTATATGCAGTAGTCCATCGTAAAGTTCAGAAGTAGAAAGGAACGCTCTTGTGACTGTGAGAATAGGCAAAATTAGCAGTTAACTATAAGCTACACAAGTAATGAGTGTAACCTTGAATAAGGAACGTTAAAAATTTGTTAATACTCGAAGTAGCTAAGGCCGTCGGAATCCGTGCCGGACCAGTTGAGCCTGA
>JAFGBG010000257.1 GCA_016933295.1 Sedimentisphaerales bacterium
AAGGAGGACAGGGAGAAATTGATTCAGGAGGCGGAAGGTTATAAAGAGGACATAATTCCCAAAGCACGCGGTCAGGCCAGGAGTATAGTCCTGGCTGCCGAAGCCTACAAGGAAGAGAAGATAAAACGTGCTCAGGGAGATGTGGAGAAATTTTTAGCCATGCTAAAGGAGTACCAGAAAGCGAAAGATGTGACGCGAAAGAGACTCTATTTGGAAACTATGGAGCAGATTCTCCCGAATATCAAAAAGTTTATAATTGATTCTGAGTCGGGTGACGGCCTGCTGAAATTGTTGCCCCTTGAGGGCGCTCCTTTTGGCGGGCAATTGCAAAATCAAAATCCGTCAACGCAGAGGTCAAGATGAATAAAAAACTTATCGTTAT
Source organism: Sedimentisphaerales bacterium (assembly GCA_016933295.1). Classification (GTDB taxonomy): domain Bacteria; phylum Planctomycetota; class Phycisphaerae; order Sedimentisphaerales; family Anaerobacaceae; genus JAFGPS01. The sequence continues at coordinate 383 of JAFGBG010000257.1, forward strand.
AATTATAATCGCTGTGATAATTGTGGCGGGACTGGCTGCGTCACTATTTACTGTGGATGAAACCGAACAGGCTATCGTTACTCAGTTGGGAAAATTCATAAGAGAAGTAAAAGAGCCTGGCCTGCACTTCAAGATTCCACTAATTCAGAAAGAGCACAAGTTCGAAGCAAGGGTTATGGAATATGACGCCGCTGCGGCAAATATTATTACAGATGACAAAAAGCATCTTGTTATCGATAATTATGCCCGGTGGAAAATCGTCGATGCCCTCAAGTTCTATCAAACCGTAGGAAATGAGCCTGGCGCCCAGTCAAGACTCGATGATATCGTATTTTCTGAATTGCGTGAAGAGCTTGCCAGACACAGCCTGACGGAAATAGTATCAGTCAACCGGCAGCAAATTATGGATAAAGTGACCGAACAATGCTCGCAGAAAGCCTCGGATTATGGAATTGATGTTATCGATGTACGAATTAAGCGGGCCGACCTACCACAGGATGTTACACATTCAGTTTTTGACCGAATGAAGGCCGAAAGGCAGAGAATCGCAAAAAAATATCGCTCCGAAGGTACTGAAGAGGCGGTTAAGATTAAGGCCCAGACCGACAAGGATAAAATAATACTGCTTGCCGAAAGTTACAGGCAGGCCGAGAAGTTAAAGGGCGAAGGCGACGCAGAGGCGCTGAGGATATATGCCGAGGCATATGAAAATGATCCTGAATTTTACTCGTTTGTTCGGACGTTAGAGGCCTATGTTAAATCGCTCGGCGAAGGAACGACGATTGTTTTGCCCGGTGATTCGGAATTTTTTCAGTACTTCAGTCCGCCTGCCGATGAATAGATTTTCGCTTTTTCATTCATTAGTCATGTATTGCTAAATACTTCCAATTCTCGATTCTTTTAAGTTCTCATAGTGGTCCTATCTCTTGTGATTTGTGCCAAAATGACAGTCTGAGAGAGGTGATTTTGTGCCACTTTGTCTATAAAAATGCCGTTTTTAAGCGGAAAAGCAGGTTTTTTTAATCTGGCACGGACTTTGCATATTTATCTGTAAGACGTTTGAGTGGTTAATGAAAAGAAAGAATAAAAATAAAAACAGATATCGAAAGGAGGTATTACTATGGCATTAGTACCTTTTACAAAAAGAAACAGAAACAGTCTTACAACGCTTCATAATGAGATGGATGATTTGTTTGACAGCTTTTTCAGAGGGCTTGACAGGCCTTTTGCCGGTTACAGGGCCTGGCCGGCAATTGACGTGGCGGAAGATGAAAATTCGATTATAGTCAGAGCGGAAGTTCCGGGCTGCAACGCCGAGGATATCGACATTTCCGTGCATGGTAATATATTAACCATAAGCGGCGAAAAGAAATTCTCGGAAGAGAAGAAGGAAAAAGACTACTACCATATGGAAAGTAGCTACGGCAGCTTCAGGAGAGAGCTGACTCTTCCGACCGATGTCGATCAGACAAAGATAGACGCGACGTGTAAGAACGGTGTTTTGTCGATAAATTTGCCGAAGGCCGCCCAGGCGAAAGCCGTCAAGGTAAAGGTCAAAGGATAAAAGAATCTTACTATTAAGCGGCTTCAACTCCATAAACGGATAGTCCGGAGTTGTTTCGAAAAGAAAATTTATTCCTCTTTTACGATGGATTGTAAAGGAGGAATTTTTTGTTGTTTAGGATTCGTTTTTGTTCGGTTTATCTGTCTTTTTCGGTGTTCTAAGCCATGCAAAAACATGAAATTTAACATTGTTATCCGGCCTTTTTATCGGCTGGTCCCATAAAAGGATAAAGTTTTTCGTATTTCTTTGCCGAAAAACTTTATAGGGCATTGAGCGATTATCAATGCTGAAAATGGTGTTCTCAACGGTAAAAAAACAGCCTTTCGGGTTGTTTTATTCGGGGCGTCCCGTTTTGCCGTAAAAAATATAAATTAAAAGTCGCAGAGGCTGGAGAAAACTATGAAAACCATAGCGATTGTTAATCAAAAAGGAGGTTGTGGTAAAACAACGGTGGCTATTAATCTTGCGAGTGCTCTTGCGGGATTGGGCCAGAGAGTTTTGCTGGTGGATATGGACTCACAATCGCATTGTGCAGTCGGCCTTGCCGTGCCCGAAGAACAGATTGAGCAGAGTATTTATGATGTTCTCATCAGCAGAAGCAGGAACGAGCCTGTCAAGCTCTCGGAGATACTCTGGCAGATTTCCGACGGCCTGGAGCTTGCTCCGGCGAGTATCGACATGTCCGCATTTGAACAGCAAATGGCGGGTGTGGCCGAACGCGAGTGCTGCCTCAAAGATACTTTGGACGATGTGAGAGACGATTACGACTATGTAGTGATTGATTGTCCGCCTGCCGTGGGATTGCTGACTTTTAATGCACTAAGGGCTGCCACGGATATTATTGTTCCGGTTGAGACCGGCTACTTCGCCCTTCATGGACTTAGCAAACAGCTTGAGACCCTCAGCGTGCTATGCAAGCGAACAAGTCAGGAAGTGGATGTGAAGGTTCTGGCCACAATGTATGATATAAGAACAAAGATGGCCAGGGAGATTTTAGCCGAATTACGCAATCATTTTGGCGAGAAAATGCTGGATACCGTCATTACTTTTAATACCAAGATAAAGGAAGCATCCAGTTTCGGTCAGCCAATAAGCGAATATGACCCGGCAAGCAAAGGGCAGAAAGATTTTCGCTCGTTAGCCTCTGAGATATTAAGCACAAAAGCAAGACAGCAGCGACATGACTACGTCAACTCGCTGGCCGGCCAGCTCGAATCCATAAGCGCCACCGCCGATGAATTATTAAAGGCGACGCAGACCCCGGAAAAAGAAGTTGAATCGATCCTTCAGGATGAAAACATACTGAGCGACCATACGGAAAGAGAAAAAGAGTTTGCTTCTGTGGAAGCCCGGGCCTGGGAGGAGCTTGAATCGGAAGTCGAGGAAATTGAGATTTCCACCGACCAGGAAACTGAGAGCCTTTCTTTACCGGTTGAGCAGACCGCCGAAGAACGTACCGACGCCAAGCTCTCTGACTATTACGGCGTCGATCAGGTTAACGATGCAATAGTATTTGTTACGCTGTACCCGCGGGCGCAGAATGTACAAATAGCCGGTGATTTTAATAACTGGCAGCCGCAGGAAACCCCGATGCAAAAAGTAGGTGACAGCGGTGTCTGGCAAAGCGAACTGAAGCTTCCCGCGGGACGGTATCGATACAGACTTGTTGTTGACGGGCAATGGCAGCAGGATCCTTATAACGAGTTGACGGAGATGAATCCGTTTGGGGAATATAACTCGGTCGTTGAAGTAAAATGATCCGAAACATGCTGCAGTAGCAGGACGAAAAAAAAGGGACCCCAAGGCTTAACAGTCTTATTACCTCGGAGCCCCTAAGGACTAGACCATGAAAAAGGTCCTTTTCGAATTTTCCTATTTATACTGACATAAACAGACTACTGGCTTGCTCCGACGGAAGCGCTCTTGGAGATAGAAGCGCCCGAGCCTGCCCCACCACCCATACCGCTATATTGGGAGACACCGGCAAATTGCGCATCACCGCTAATTCCGTATGGAGTGGCAACAATTTGGACCTGGCCGACTATTCCGCCTTGTCCGGCGACTACGCAGCCGGAACCGTCATTTTTTGCCACATCCTGGTTAAGACTTAAAACAAGGTCTTGATCTTGCAATCCCAGGCCTAAGCCCCCTATTTGCAGTTGAAGAGCTCCAAGTCCTGCATTCTGGAGGGCGCCCAAGCTGCCGGAGGAACCGACTATGCTCGCTCCTTGATTCAAAATCCCGGCCTCGGTTTGTAAAGCTATTACATTGCCACAACCAGGATCGGTTGCAAGCTGACTTTGTCCGACTACCGTCGAATTACCGCCGTAAACCGAACCGGAGCCATTCAACAAAAGCAGGCTGTCCGCACCAACTCCAAAACCTTGTGTTTGACCAACCAGACCAAAGGCACCAGAAGAAAGCAAACAAATCAGCACAATAGAAAGAACAAGTTTTTTGTACATATTTAAAACTTCCTTTCTTTTACTGCTGCTCTTGACCTCCATTGTTTTAAGAAGAACTGACCATCGAATATTGTAGAGAGAACAGATACACACATTTTATTTCCTTGTCATTTTCAACGGCCAAAGACGGCATTGAAAATTAATTTACTCTATACAAATTATAGGGAGCCATAAAGCCCAATCGGGAATTCCTGAAAGGTTTGCACCTTAGGGCTCCCTTTAGCCTGACCGGTCAGCCATACCTTTTACAATTTCCGTCAAGAACGCAATGGTTAATTGGCGGCCATTTGGGTCTGTTGCGCTGTTACACCGATGAGGTTGGTAGCTACTGCATCGGCACCGCATTTACCGGAAACATCAGCATATTGTGTGGCACCAACGAACTGACTCTCATTCATGATACCATCGCCAAATACTGTCTGCTGCTGATCTGTAACCGCGCCCTGTCCGCCGCCTGCACCACCATCGGCATTTACCATCGAGGCAACCTGACCAAGACCCACGTTCAGCATTTGTCCCTGAGCTTTCGGACCACACGTGCTGGCGAGTTGCTCCTGTGCACCGCCTATAGCAGCTTCCTGCAGGACGCTTAGAATGCCGCATTTTCCTGCGGCATCGGCACTTTGTGAGAGCATCGAGTTTTCACTTTGTATTCCTGAGAGGATGCAACACTCGACAACGCTTTGCCCCTGGCAAATTGTGGCCATATTGCCGCCGATGGCACTTCCCGGGCCGCCGGTTAAAACCGCGGCATTCTCACCTATCAGGTTAAACTGTTCCACCTGACCGATAGTTGCCGCGGAAACGAAGGGGCTTACAGATAGCAACAGTAACGTTGCTAAACAAACTGTATAAATTTTAAGCATCTTTGAAACTCCTTTAAAAAACTTTCCTTAAAATATTCCTGATTACCAACTACACATCGGCAATCACAACGTAAAAGAAACTCCCGTTATTTTCCTCTATATCACCTCCTTTCTCCTGTTATAAAAAATACCGTGATTGATCTTTTGGGAACTTCTCATCTCCGTGGCAATTAACGTATTGTGATATAATCCACCTGTTGTTGTGGACTAAATCCCGCCATTTCATAAAGTTCCTGACTGATTTCCACTCCAAATTGCTTTTGTTGGTTTATTTGAACAGGGGCTGTTTGAACCGGGGCCGGCGCTGTCTTTGCGGCTGTGGTTGTTTTGGCTGTGGTATTGGTATTTTCAACATTTTTCGAGAGAGTGATATTCGAATGAATTTTGTCGTAGAAGGTCTGGGGAATGGTTCTCCTGTGAATAGCTTTCGGGTCATACCGATAACATTCGGCACTGACAATTGCTTCGCCTTTACCTTCGGTGATTCCTTTTGAATGTCCCCCGAGCAGGGAAAGGGAATAGTTTGTCTGGCTGTAGGCGCCGCCTGCGGCGGGGAATGTGAAATTGGAGCCGATAGTGACGCCCTTCATACCTCCGGAGATAAGAATAATATCGACGTTCCAGGGCAGAGCTTCTGCTATCGCGGCTTCATAAACGTGATCCCAGTTGCGATCTACCGTTCCTTCGAGGCTTATTTTCCCCACGTAAGCGATACCAGATTTCCTTAGAAAATCCCTGTTGATGTTGGAGTCGATAAAAACCAGCAGCGGCTTGCCTCTCGGTCTTCGAGCACGAATAACCGAGCTTGATATTTCAAATCCTCTGCCGTGATGGAAATTATCCGGTCCTCCGAGTGCGGCGACGAAACCGTTGAAAATTCCTCCAAGAAAGTTGATCGGGCCATCATACGGCAGTGATTCGATAACACCCCTTAGCTCTCTCATTTCCGCGGGATTACCGGGATTGAAAGCCCGTTCGTAAACTTTATCGTCTCCGTTGGGGCCGTTTTGGAAGTAGGCCTTAACGGTGCCCCAGCCTCCGTGAGACCACGTGGGTAAATAAGGGGGAAACATTGCAACAGGTGACGTCCGAGTTTCGTAGTTTGAAACAGAGTTTGTGCTGATATTGGAAATAGATCCCGAAGAGGAAGTTGCGTTGCCCCCTTCGGCATTGGCGCTTCCTCCTTCGGCGGTTGCATAGCCCTGACCCTGCATGTATTGGCTTTGCGAAGAATTGAGTTGGTTGATGGAAGTTACATTTGTCGAGCCGTCTGAACCGGGTGGGCATGACGATGTATTGCCGTAAGCTAATGTACCGATAACGGCGATTAATAACGTAACGAACACTGCAATTAACTTTTTCATGGTCATTCTCCTTAATAAAATCCTTTTCTTTTCAGAATAATCCCTTAAATATCCTCCTTATTTATATTGTAAGCCTTATTTTGCCCTTACTCTTATCGCCTCCTTTCCGAGGGTGTCCGGTACATTTTTTCATAAAAAATGTACCGGACACCTTTCAATAAAATGCGTTCCGATTTTCCGCCGGAACGGTTTTACGAAGGTCACCAAGTGATCGGCATAGTCTATATGCACGAATCTATTAGCTGATTATTTCCGAAGTTGTAGCCCTAAAAGCATTTATTTTATCGGACTTATTAATTTGGAAGGCAATTTTTTTCATCGTTTCATCATTACGATGCGTTCTTTGATTGGGTATTTTTTGATGCAGATAATATAACGATTGTCATTAAGCCTGTAATTGCAAAAAGTTACGTAGTTTGACAAAATCGATTAATTCCTGTTAAAATGTGTTCTACAAACGAAAAAATGGAATTTTTTGCCGCACAAGGAATACACCGATTGCCTGTTAGTTTTTCTCCCGAAATGTAAAAAAGGGTGAAAAAGAAAGAGTGTTGGTTTCTCAAGAGGAGGTTATGGCTAATATCGAAGATTTAGGCAAGCTGTTATTTTTTAGTGCTTAGAACAGGGAAAGAATAGTGTATTCAGAAAATATGAGCAAGGGGGCGGTTTTGGTAAAGAAGTACAAGAGCACAAGTGCAAAAGAGCAAAAACACTTATGCACTTATGCCTTGTGCACTTAAAATACTCTCGTGCTGCGTAGCGTTGGCTACTACGCAGAGTAGCATTATCTCAATTTAAACTTTTATAAAGATGAATCTCGTCCACGAAAATCATACCAGATCCACCAATCGCGGCAGTCTTCTCGAAACCGATAGTAAAAGTGGTCACATTGTTCAGATTCACTCCAAACCTCTCAAGCTCGATATCCCATAGAGTCCATAAAGAAGCCGCAATATCATCGGCATCTCCGTCATATACTACCTTCGAGCCGTTAATTTCCGCATACATCCGCTCGGTGACAGCGTTATTCGGATCGCCATAGAACCATATTTCCAATGTATCGGCAGAGCCTTTCGTGAAGTCTTTGCCGACTTGAAGTTCAGCGGGATTGGCGGTCACCTTAGATATTCCGGCAACACTATTGTCGTATGTTACCGGTACAGACCGTCTGCTTCCGCCATGAGTTATACCGGTCTCAAGAGAACAGCCCGATGTGTAACCTATAGTCGCGCCGTTTGTCGAAGGATTATTATACCCGTCTATCCATGTATTATAGACAAGGTTACTGCCTTCCTTTCCTTCCGGGATGTCATTATAGGATTCGAAATTATCCACGACAAGAAAATCGATTGTTTTGAAGCTCCAGGTCTTGCCCTGCCAGACTGGCGGTGTTTCGGTATTATTGACCTCATCTATCCGCCAGTAATAGTTTTGTCCCAGGTTTAGAGACATTGGGTCGTAGCCGACTTGGCTGACAGCAATGAAGGGCGCATTTCCATCTGTCACAGCCTGTCGGTCTGTGCTGAAATATACATTGTGTTCGGATGCTTCTCTACCGGCCCTCCAGTCGAGAATCACATCTATCGCAACGTCGGTAGCTCCGTCATCAGGAATTGGTTTTCTTGCAGTAAGCGGAATGTACAGGAAACGAACCTCACTCAAGCCGTACTTGTTATAGGAGCCGCCGCCCCAGTTGCTCTGTGCGGTTATCCGAACGGATTTTATAATCATATCGCCGAGATCAATGGTAGTATTTGCCGCGTAACCATCTTTGCCGGTCGCACGTGTGAATTCCGGAATATCGCCTAATTGCATCCAGTCGATACCGTTGCTTGAATACTCAACTGTAGCCTCTTTGAGGCCATATCCAGGTAGAAAGAGCGGCCCGTTGTAGTTCCATACCTGCATTTCACGCAGTTTATAAGCTTTATCGAATTCATATTGGATCCAAACCGAGCCCGGCTCACCGGTATTGCTTAGCCACATGTCCGACGAAGAATTTGAATGTAAATCGTTAATGTCCAGTCCAAAGTTGTTTATAGTGTTTTCCGGCCCCTGGCCTTCCGTCATCCCGGAAGCTGTTGCAATGATGTTCTCACCCGGCATTGGGTACGCCAGAGGTTCGGTCGTAAAGCTCCAGATGTCGCCTTTATATATTGCCTGATCCGGAGGTGAGTTGACTTCATCGACACGCCAGTAATATTTCCGGTTGAATTCGAGGCGATCGAGTTTGTAAGTTTCGATGTCCAGGTCCTGGATTTTTAAAACCCCCAGGGGGTCGTCTCTTGCGGCGTTTTGTACTTGTTCGAAAACAGTTCCCAGATACACATCGTGCGTTTCGGCGAATCTTCCGGGCATCCAGCTCAATAAAGTGTTGTCTATCGAGATATCCTCAGCTTCATTCGGAGGATTCGGCTCGCTGCTCAGACCGGGTTTGCCCCGCATAACGATGCGTATTTCCGATTCTGACAACGCTCTGCTGTATATGCGGACATTGCTGAGACGGCCGCGCCATCTTTCGCCGTCGGTATCACCTCCCAACAGTAGAGGAAGCGATTCGCTTGTATTGTAAATGTCGTTTTCTGAAGAGATAACGCCGTCGCGGTAATAGGTATAATGTGTTCTTTCCTTCACAACCGCGTGATGAACCCAGGTATCAGCAGGTATATTGTCATAGTTTATCGAGTTGACCGATGAATTAATGCCGAACTCGAAGAGGCTCGGTGTAAATTTAATCCATGCAGTCGCATTCCAGCGATTACCTATGATAATATCGTCGTTGGTGCCCTGGGCCGCGTCCTGCTTAGCCCAGAATGCCCAGGTAAAGCCGTTTTCCAGGGTCATTGCAGGGATATTCCCGACACTCACATATGCTCCATCAGTATCACTACCGTTGAGACTCAAAACTATCTCGAATTCGGGATCAATATCCCATACCGAGTCGCCTATTCCCAAGCCTCCATCAGGATTATTGATAGTGCCGTGATTGTTATTACCGGACGAATCCGCGGCGATTGTGCCTTCGCCGTCATCGAGCTTCCACCAGCCTAAAAGACTCGGATCGCCACCTTTGGTTATGCTCGTTTGAGCCAAAGCCAGCAACAGAGAAAAGATGCCAAAAAATATCGCTTTGCTATGCATAAAAGACGATTACATTTGTAGATTAGTGTCTAAGCAGAGATAACTGCCCGATTAAGTAATTAGTAACAAATTGTTACTGTAATTACAAGAAAAAAGTGCTTTTTTCGGCGTCTTTAGGCTGAATTACCTGGATATTATCGGGCGTCGGAATCTTTCTCGATTACCTTTTGTTCCTGAGACTTTTTGAAATCGATGAGTTTTTTCTCGAGGTTATCGTCGTTTAGAGCCAGGATTTGAACCGCGAATATTGCCGCGTTTTTTGCTCCCGCTTTACCTATGGCCATCGTCGCAACTGGTACCCCCGGCGGCATTTGGACAGTGCTTAAAAGGGCATCCACACCGTTTAGCCCTGAGCTTGCCATCAAAGGTACGCCGATAACCGGCAGAGTTGTTTGTGCCGCAAGTGCACCTGCCAGGTGGGCGGCCATACCGGCTGCGGCGATAATTACCTTTATGCCGTTATCAGCGGCGTTTTGGGCGAATTCGGCGGCGATTTTCGGGGTTCTGTGGGCGGATATGATACGTAGAGCCGGCTTGATGTCGAAATACTCAAGCTGTTCAACACAATTTTGCATAACGCCGAGATCGCTGTCCGAGCCCATGACGACCGCTACGCGAGCCGTTGAAGGGTTGCCTTTGGAATTCGGAGTATTTTTTTCAGATACCATTTGTCTTCTCTTAGTTAAAAGTTACAATATTTGTTCAAGTCATGCTTCTCATAATAACGGCAAAGGGCCTTCAAGGCAAGTGTCAAAAGAGACTATAGACCTCAGACCTTGAGTCTGGTGTCTTAAATGAGCTAATGCTGCTCTGCGTAGTAGCCAACGCTACGTAGCACGAGTCGCAGAGTAGTATAAGGCTTTTGTTCTTTTGCTCTTGTGCTCTTATGACTTAAGACTTATGCTCTTATGTCTTGTGTATTAAAAGGACGGCGATTATGCAAACGAGAAAACCTGTTGTAGCCGGCCAGTTTTATCCGGGCCAGCATGATAACTGTATAGATGAGATAAACGATTGCCTCGATGCCGCAACGTTTGAGGAGAAACTGCCTGAGACGATAGTCGCCGGTATAGTACCCCATGCCGGGTGGATCTTCAGCGGCACTTTGGCTGCGATGGTCTTCTCGGCAATCAGGCAGCAGCATGAGAAGGTACATACCTTTATAGTATTCGGCGCTGCACATGGTTATCATGGTTTCGTACCGGCGGTTTGTGATAGGGGCTTCTGGGCCACTCCGCTCGGTGAAGCTGCCGTTGACGAGGAGCTGGCAGAAGAAGTATTACGCACGGGCGATGCGGCAGGTGATTGCAGAGCGCATGCAAACGAGCACAGTATCGAAGTTCAGATACCGTTCATACAATATCTTTTTGCCGGCGCGAAAATACTGCCGATCATTGTGCCTCCGACTGAAAAAGCGATTACTCTGGGAGAGAGTGTCGGCTCGATCATCCAGCGCAACGAGCAAAAGAAAATCATTTGCATAGGCTCTACGGATTTGACTCATTACGGTCCTCGTTACGGCTTTACGCCGATGGGTGTAGGTAAAGACGCTTTGCAATGGGCAGATTCAGTCAACGATAAAAAGTTTATCGATGACGCCGTAAAACTCGAGCCGGAGGCTTTGCTTGCGGGTGCCGCAGAGAACTGCAACGCCTGCGGTGCCGGGGCGTCCGCCGCGACAATAGCGGCGGCAAAAAAACTCGGCACTAAAAAAGGCGTATTGCTTGCTCATACAAACAGTGACGCGATCATGCGGCAGAAAATGGGGACATCCAGCTCCGACAGCGTCGGTTATGCAGCGATTGTGTTTTGATTTTCGCCGCAGCTTTGATTCTGTTGACGTCTCGTGTTTATTAAGGAACTCATCTCTTTATGAGAAAGATAATATATTTAATGGTATTTGTTGTTAATTTACCATGCTCCTGGTCGGCGGAGAAAAATGCCTTTTTTACAGGTTCGATTACATTTATTGAGCATTTCCAGCCTCAGCCGACATATGTGAAGAAAATCAATTTGAGCACGCTTGAAACTTCCGAAGTTATTCGAGGCACCGATGAGCGTCCTTACATACGTTTTTTCCGATATTCTCCCGACAATAGTCACTTTGTTTTTACTATGGGTTCCATCGAAAAAGAGCAGGCCGATACGGAACTATACATTGGTGATGACAGCGGCAAACAATTCAGACGAATCACAGAAAATGACGTTTTCGAAGGGTATCCCGCCTGGTCTCCGAATGGTAAGCAAATAGTGTTCGTGCGGGGCATAAGAAGAGACAGCAATCGTTTTTGGACTATAGATATCGAATCCATGCGGGAACAGATAGTGCCTGAGGATAACTTCAAAGTCCATCGTTGGGCGGATTGGCTGCCCGACAATCAGCGTATTATTGCCGCAGCGATACCTGATAAAAACACTTCCGCAGATAGCGAGTTACGGGGTCTGGTTGAAATTAATATTGTTCAGGGTACCGCTCGTTGGCTTCATAGAGATAATGCTATGATTTTAAATACCCACTTTTCACACGATAGAACTAAGATAGCTTTTATCATGCAATCGCCGCGTCGTAACTATGACTGGGAACGCGAGCTTGAGTATGTTAATCAGGTTCATGTGCTTGATCTTATAACGGAAAAAGTCAAACCCATAGGCAAGAGCCCTGAAGCGTATGAGCAGGATCTTATCGCCGCCTGGGCTCCTGACGGCAAACGCTTGGCATGGTTTAGGTGTAATAGAAAGACGCAAAAATTCCAGGTGATTATCTTTGATTTTGGATTAGAGAGGTTACACGAGCTCGATTTATCAGGAGAGATTCCTGGCAATTATTCGTTGATCTGGTCACCTCAGGGTAATCATATTGCGTATGTTACGAGCAGACAAAAGGGAAGCTATACACTAAGTGTCATATCTTTAAGTTATGATAGTATTAAAGATGTGCTAACGAGCAAGATTCATATGGAGCTGTTGAATTGGCATTAAGTCGAAGTAATATTCCGCTTCTGTCACGGTTTTTGCCGGAGTAAAAGGAAAATATTAAGAACGAGTGAGGCAATCGGGATTTTACTACCTTTGAACGTCACAACTAATAAATTGGCTTTTTTAACTCAGGTATGCAATTTCAGAATCTGCCGAAATTCGTCTTTGACAATTAATCGCTAATACTATATAAATCACTGAAAGTTTAGCCTGTAGAGAATTCTTCAGAGGGACAGGATGCGGCAGACGCTGAAAAAGAAGAAATAATCGAGTTGTTATAGGAAAGGACAAAACAATGAATCAGGAAAAACGCCCCGGCGGATTGACGGCACTGGCGGTAATAAATTTCGTTTTTTCCGGTTGGTCTCTTTTAAGCCTGTTTGGCCTGATAGCTTTATTTGCTCTTAT
>JAFGBG010000258.1 GCA_016933295.1 Sedimentisphaerales bacterium
ATAAATTCGTGCAGTTTATTACAGGCCGAAACCGTATCTTCGAAATATTTTACCTGCAAACCACTTCCGGCGGATACCTTCGCCGCATCGGCGGCGATTTTCGCCAACGGCCCGACCGCTAATAAAAGCTCTACTTTCGCCACGGCGATTGACTTGCCCAGCTCGGCGTGCAGCCGCTCGGCATGCTCTCCCAATTCGGCCATTTCGCCGCATATAAAAATCCGCCGGCGTTCTCCGGTCGGCTCGATAGCGGCCAATATCTCCAAGGCATTTTTCATCGATGCCGGATTGGCGTTGTAGCAATCGTTCAGGACTGTTAACGTTCCGAGCCGTAACAGCTCGCTCCGCATGGATATGCCCGGCAGAGTCTGTATCGCTCGCGCGAAATCCGCCACTCCTATCCCGAAGCGGTTGCAGACAGCCCATGCGGCTGCGGCGTTTTCTACGTTGCCGGAACCGGCCAACGGCAAATTAACTTCCACGCCGTCAATCTCAAACCGGCCTGTATGGCCATCCGAGTAAATGTCACTGATCCGATAATCCGAGCCTTCGGATTTGCCGAATGTCAGGAATCTTAAACCACCGGCCCGGCAGGCATCTACCAACAAGCTGAAATCGCCGTTGATAATCAGAACGCCGCCGGACTCAAGTCCTTCGACGATGGATAATTTCTCCCGGACGATATTCTGTATATCGCCGAATCCTTCGAGATGGGCCGGATGAACATTCGTGACAACCGCGACATCGGGGCGGGCGATGCGAGTCAGGTATGAAATTTCGCCGGGATGATTGCTGCCGAGTTCCGTCACGACAACGTCAACCTCAGGCTCTGCGCCGAGCAAAGTCAGCGGCACGCCTATCTGATTATTAAAACTTCTCGGCGAGCAATGAACACGAAAAAACCGGCTAAGGACATGATATGTAATTTGCTTTGTCGTTGTTTTACCGGCCGAGCCTGTTATGCCGACCACCTTAAAACCGGCCAGCCAACGATACCAGCCGGCCAATAATCCCAGCGCCTTTACAGTATCACGAACCCTCAACACGCTCTTACCGGCAAAATCCTGGGTTTCGATATCTTTTTCTACCACCGCGCAGGCGGCGCCTTTTGCAAACGCATCAGCCAGATAATTATGGCCGTCGAAGTTTTCGCCGGAAATTGCAAAAAAACAATCTCCGGTCTTTATCGTTCGAGAGTCGGTGCCGATACCGGTACACTCGGTTTCGGCCCGTCCCGTCTCGATAAAAGTAGCTTTTAAAACTCCAGCCAATTCTTTTATGGAAAGTACTTTCATTGTCTATCGCAAAAAACCATATCTTAAAAACTTCCCGTGTGCACAGTATGCGCCCGCTTCGGCAAAAAATCAAGTGAATATGCCGTATATTCGCTCCAGTGAATACAAACTTAATTATGCGAACCATCGGTTTAATGCGGCAGTATTAATTAATAAAGGCATTTTTGAAACAACCGGCAGAAACTGTACGAATATAAGAAAAGGGCAAAAGTTATGTTGAAACACGGCAAAAAGAATCGAAGCGGCGTCCGGCAAATCCACATAAAATTCATCGCAATGGTCATTTTGCCGTTCGTTTTCGTTACACCAGGTACCAGTGGTCAGGTTCATCGTCAATCTGATGACACCTTAGCACAAAACAACCATGTCCCGGACGAAATTATTATTAAATTCAAACCGGATATCCCGGCCGAAATAAAAAATGAAATCATAGGCATGTACCGCTGCACCGTAGTCGGCAAATGCAGCTTCCCGGATTTGCAGCTATTGAAAACCGCCGAACCCGAACAGGCAGAACAGATGCTCTCGATGTACCAAAATCACGATGAGGTAGAATACGCCGAACTGAACCACTACTTCAGGCAATTCCTTATCCCGAACGACGAATTATATTCCTATCAATGGAACTTTTACAACGACACTTACGGCGGCGTCCATATCGAGGCGGCATGGGACATCCACACGGGCGACCCCAATATTGTTATAGCTGTGCTGGACAGCGGCATAGCATACGAAGATTTCGGGATATTCCGGCTCGCTCCCGACCTGGCACGGACGCGGTTTGTTTCCGGATACGATTTCGTCAACAACGATGCTCATCCCAACGACGACAACGGTCACGGGACACATGTCACCGGAACAATCGCCCAGGCGACGAACAACGGTATAGGCGTCGCCGGTGTGGCTTTCAACTGCTCCATCATGCCTGTCAAGGTCATGAATTCCGAAGGAACCGGCACAACTTTCGATATTGCCGACGGCATCTACTACGCGACCAATAACGGAGCAAAGGTACTAAATATGAGCATCGGGACAGATTTCGACACAAGAACAATTAGAGAGGCGGTTGAATATGCTTACAACAGCAACGTTACAATCGTCTGCGCAATGGGCAATGATTTCGAACAGGGCAATCCAACCTCCTATCCGGCCGCGTACGATGACTATTGTATCGCAGTAGGCGCCACGCGATTCGACCAGAACCGGGCGTACTATTCCAACACGGGCAATCATATAGACATCGCCGCACCGGGAGGTGACAATCGCGTCGACCAGAACGGCGACGGTAGTCCAGACGGTATCCTCCAGCAGACCTTCGACGACGACCCGGGTGTTTTCGCCTATTATTTTGCCGAGGGCACATCTGCCGCCACACCTCACGTCAGCGGAGCGGCGGCCCTTCTGATTTCCAACGGGGTGACGGACCCCGCCATGGTCCGGGAAGCACTCGAGCAGACCGCTGAAGACCTCGGCCCGAGAGGCTGGGACACGCAATACGGCTGGGGACTACTCGATATCGAAGCGGCATTGAATTATTTCGACACAAGCGCCGTTGTCACCGGAGACATAAACGGCGATTCGACCGTGAACTTCGACGATATCGTTCTTTTAGCCGAACAGTGGCAGTGGCTCGCCGTTACTCCGCTGACAACGGATATCAACGGCGACCGAATCGTCAATTTCAAAGATTTCGCCCTGCTCGCTCAAAACTGGAAAAAATTTCCGCCGTAAAGCTAAGTACGAGATCGGCGAAACGGAGGATTACCGCTTCATCCCGGATACGACAAGCAGCCATGGCTGTTCGTTGTGCAAAGACGAAAATGGTGACGGTGTAATTGAGAATCTATATTATTTTCTTTACTGCGATTGTGTATATAGGTCTTTGCTCTTTTATGTACTTTCTCTCGAAGTTCGTGCCGACCCATTCGCCGGATTGAGCGCCGGCGGTCGGAAAAAAATCGATCTCCTCCAGTATGTCTTTTCGTTCGTCAAGCACCGTCTTTATCTGCTCGAAATAATCTTCATGGTCGGTGGCGACTCGTATTTGTCCGCCGGTCTTGAGAGATCGAATTAATTGCCCCAGGTTTGCCGGGCACAGAAAACGCCTTTTGTGATGGCGTTTTTTCGGCCACGGGTCAGGAAAATAAATGTGGAAACAATCCACGCAGCTATCCGGCAAAAACCCGGCGATGAAAACCGCGGCGTCCGTGCGGATTATACGCACGCTCGTCAGCCCCCAGCGACCGATTCGGTCAACCGCGTGACGATAATACTTTCTCGCCCATTCGATGCCGAGGTAATTGTCACCGGGTTCGGACCTTGCCTGATTCAGAAGAAATGTCCCTTTGCCGGAGCCTATTTCGATATGAACCGGCCCCGAACGTCCGAAAAGCCGGACAAAATCGATTTTGCCGTCCAAATCTTCCTCTTTAAGAGATACCGACGGATAGTCTTTCAAAATTCGTGCCATTAGCTCAATCCGGCCCTCAACATCAAATATTTCAACAAAATACGGATTAAAAGGCCTTATTGTACCGGAAAACGTCCTTTTTTACTAAGTTTTATTTGTTTTTTCACGCCGCCGAGACAACTAAAGTGCATGCGGAGAGTGTTCGATAACAGATTGTGAACCTGATTACTCGCTGATGCGTATTCTTTATAAGACGGAATCGCAGATGCGTCGATAAGGAAATCTGAATATGATTCTACAATTAGTCAGAACACGAAGAAGGCAAATCCTGATTGACATCGATACACAAAAAGACTTTCTGCTGGTAAGCGGCAAGGCGTGCATCAGAAACCACCGAAGGGTTCTGGCTAATATCCGAAGAGTAATGGCATGGGCCAGGATACACGATATTCCTATTATCTCGACGGCGGAAGTTTACTCGAACAACAACGGCGACGGAAATCCGACCCACTGCATTGACGGCACAGAGGGGCAAAAGAAAATACATTATACTCTTGTTAATAACCGGGTAAGCATGCCGGCGGACGGTAATACCGACCTGCCCAGAGATATTTTACGACGATACAGGCAGGTTGTTCTGCACAAGCGTTGCGTCGATCCGTTCGATGAGCCTCGCATCGACAGGCTTCTGAGCGAGGTGCGAGCAAGTGAATTTATTCTGGTCGGTACCAGTCTCGAAGGAGCCGTAAAGGCTACTGCGCTCGGGCTGCTGCAGCGAGGCAAAAGAGTTACAGTTATTATCGACGCCATCGGTTCGCATAATCTCAACGAGGCAAAGCTGGCCGTTCGAAAAATGGAAACAAAAGGCGCCAGGATCATCGAAACAAAGAAGCTCGCAGGCGCCTCGCATTTAAGAATGGTAGGCGCGTGCAACTGCGAAAGCTGCCAAGGGCAGGGCCGAAAAACACCGCTCAACCTCTCGGAAAACAATTAATCACCGGCTTTTCATCCGCAGATTTGCCATTTCCGAACGAAAACTCGAAAAACCGCCGCAAAATTACTATATCAACTGATATTTTTAAACATCACAGTTTAAACTCCGACGATTTTACATTCTCTATTATTAGAAGGATCTTTGTATTTATCGGAATACATGGCAGAAATTTTTCCCGGTTTTTTTAAGGAAATTGTTAGCCATGAACGACGTGATGTGATATTCATAATCATAGTTTGGAGAATAACTTGTTTTTCCTGTTTCATACGAATCAATGTAACAGTTAAGCACCAAGTGGAGATATTAAATATGAAAAATTTAGTGCAAAAAAGAAAAATTATCACTATTGGCGCGGCGATATTGGCTTTTACTGCAGCCTCGCTGGTCTCCGGAACGGCATACGCTCAGGATCTGGCCGAATTCGAGAAACGAATAACGGAATTCACCCTGAGTAACGGGCTTAAATTCTTAGTGCTCGAACGCCATGAAGCTCCGGTCGTCTCATTCCATACCCACGCAAATGTGGGTGCGGTCGATGAGGTCAAAGGCATTACAGGGCTGGCTCATCTGTTCGAGCACATGGCATTCAAGGGAACAAAAACTATCGGTACAAAAAATTACAGTGCCGAAGCGAAAGCAATAGCCGAAATGGACGAACTGTTCGAGCAAATCAAGGCCGAACGCAGAAAAGGCGACCGTGCTGACACGCAGCTTCTGGAAAAATTACAGAAGCAATTCGAGCAGGCGCAACAGGAATCTCAGAAATACATCGTTCATGACGAGTACGAAGAAATCCTTTCCCGCGAAGGCGCATCCGGATTCAACGCCTATACGAGCCAGGATTACACCTGCTATATCGTCGGTCTTCCTTCAAATAAAATCGAGCTGTGGATGTCACTGGAAGCGGACAGATTCGCCAATCCGGTGCTGCGCGAGTTCTACAAGGAAAGAGAAGTTGTCACCGAGGAACGGCGGATGATGGAAAACAGACCCGCCGGACGATTGTACGAGGAATTCGGGGCCATCGCCTTCCTGGCCCACCCTTACGGCGAATCAGTGGTCGGGCACATGAGTGACATTCAGACAATCACACGAGATGAAGCCGAAACATTCTTCAAAAAATACTATATCCCGAGCAACCTGACGATAGCTATCGTCGGCGATGTGAATCCGCAACAGATTAAAAAATTAGCACTGAAATATTTCGCCGATATTCCCAGCGGACCGAAGCCCGAACCTGTAGAAACCGTGGAGCCGCCGCAGTTGGGAGAACGTCGTGTAGTTCTCGAAGACCCGTCTCAGCCGCTGATAATCATCGGTTATCATCAGCCGAGTATAAATCACCCGGATAACGCGGCACTTCAGGCAATAGCCCAGATTGCCGCCAGCGGCCGGACGTCGCGGCTTTATAAGTCGTTAGTGAAAGAGAAAAAGATTGCCGTTTCAGTTTCCGCCGGCGCCGGTTCGAGCAAATATCCCGATATTTTTATTTTCTATGCGGTTCCGGCGAAAGGCCACACGAATAAGGAGTGCGAGGAAGCGATTTACGCAGAAATCGAGAAACTTAAAACCGAGCCGGTCTCACCGGAAGAGCTGAACAAGGCAAAAACCCAGGTTCGCGCCGGCCTGATTCGGCTACTGGCATCCGATAGCGGCCTGGCCCGCGAACTGGCGTTCTACGATGTCGTCACCGGTGACTGGCGCAACCTTTTCGAGGAGCTGGACAAAATCGAGAAAGTTACCGCTGAAGACATCCAAAGGGTTGCAGCAGAATATTTTACACGTAAAAACCGCTCGGTCGGAATGATTGAGACCGCACGAGCCGAAAACTGATTTTAACGGGAGCTTTAAAATGTTGTATAACAGAATCTACACGAAAAAGTTTTTTTTGTTTCTTGCTCTCGCATTATTTCTTGCAGGGGCAAGCTGCTCACAACAGTCGGTAAAGCCTTACCAAAAACTAAAGTATCCGAAGTTGGGTGATATCGAGATTCCGCAAATCGAGCGAGTGACTCTGGCCAACGGAATGCGTTTGCTGCTGCTCGAAGACCACGAGCTGCCGCTAATTGATGCATTCGCGATGATTCGCACCGGCTCGATTTACGAACCCGCGGATAAAATCGGGCTGGCGGATATCACCGGAACCGTGATGCGCACCGGCGGAACAACAAGTAAAACCGGCGACCGGATCGACGAGGAGCTGGAACAAATCGCCGCATCCGTCGGAACGGGTATCGGTCTGAACGCGGGAAATGCTTCCATGTCCGTTCTTAAGGAAGATATCGATACGGCACTCGCAATCTTTGCCGATGTGCTGATGAATCCGGCGTTTCCAGAAGACAAAATCGAGCTGGATAAAATACAGCATCGCAGCTCCATCGACCGCCGGAACGATGATATGAGCCAGATAGCCTCTCGCGAATATCAAAAACTCATCTACGGCCCTCAAAGCGTCTATGCCCGTCAGACGGAATACGCCACCATTAATAACATCACGCGCGACGATTTAGTGGCCTTTCACAATAAATACTATCACCCAAACAATATGATGCTCGCCGTATGGGGTGACTTCGACACGAAGCAAATGATAAAAAAAATCGAGCAGGCCTTCAAAGACTGGGAAAAAGTCGAGGTCGAACAGGCACCCATGCCGGAAGTGAAATACGAATTTCGGCCGAGCGTTAATGTCGTCTCCAAGGAAGACGTACACCAAAGCAGTATATACATGGGGCACATCGGGGGCCTGATGAGTGACCCCGATTATTTCCCGTTGATTCTGATGAATCAGATACTCGGCAGCGGTTTCACAAGCAGGCTTTTCAAAAACGTCCGCTCCCGGGAAGGGCTTGCCTATTCCGTTTCCGGCAATTACGGCTCCGGCTACGACCATCCCGGTGTTTTCTTCGTCCGCTGCCAGACGAAATGTGAATCCACCGTGTACGCGATCCGCGCCATGAGCGAAGAAGTTAAAAAAATGACCGAGGCCGAAGTTACTGACGAGGAGCTGAGTCTCGCAAGAGAAAGATTTCTCAATACGTTCGTGTTTAATTTCGCCTCGAAAGGGCAAATTATTCGGCGCCTGATGACTTACGAATATTACGGCTACCCGGAGGACTTTCTCCAGAAGACCAAGGCCAATATCGAGAAAGTCACCAAGGCGGATATTCTCAGGGTCGCCCGCAAACATCTTCAGCCGGATAAAATGCAAATCCTGGCTGTCGGCCGGCCCGAGGATTTCGATCAACCGCTTTCCGTCCTAGGACCGGTAAACGAAATCGACGTCACTATTCCGTCGCCGTAGAAGGTGGTTCTTGGCTGATGTCTTGAAAAAGGCAAAATTATCAGGAACAGGATTGAATATCATGAAAATAGAAAAAGTAACCGCACAGGAATTGCTCGACTCACGCGGCAATCCTACGATTGAGGCCATCGTGACCCTGGAGAACGGATTGCAGATGACTGCGATGGTTCCATCCGGGGCCTCGACGGGCATTCATGAAGCTCTGGAATTGCGCGACGGCAATATCGGCCGCTATCTGGGTAAGGGAGTATTGCAGGCCGTGGCACATGTTAACGAAATGATCGCCCCTGTTGTCACCGGACTTGACGTGACCGACCAGGCCGGAATCGATCATTGCCTGCTGGAAATAGACGGCACTCCAAACAAGTCGAAGGTCGGGGCCAATGCTATCCTGTCGGTCTCCATAGCATGCCTGAAAGCAGGAGCCCTGGCCGAGGGAATTCCCTTTTATCAGTACGTTGCGAGTCTTATCGACGAACAGCCGGTCGAAAAGTTTATAATGCCGATTCCCATGATGAACGTGCTCAACGGCGGCAAGCACGCCGAAGGTTCCGCCGATTTGCAGGAGTATATGATTATGCCCATTGGTGCTCCGTCGATTGTGGAAGCAGTACGATGGGGGGCCGAAGTTTTCCATCACTTGGGCGGAATCATTCAGGCCAAAGGCTGGCCGACGACTGTTGGGGACGAAGGCGGCTATGCTCCCCCGGTTCGTTCGAACGAGGAGCCGCTTCAGTTGATTATGGCGGCAATTGAAAAGGCCGGTTACACACCCGGCACACAAATCTCAATTGCACTGGATCCCGCCGCTTCGGAACTTCATGAAAAAGACAGGTACCACCTGGAAAAAGACGGACGCAAGGACCTGACCAGCGAGGAGCTGGTGGAACTTTACGTCCAGTGGGCCAAGAAGTATCCTATTGTTTCCATTGAGGACGGCCTGGCGGAAGAAGACTGGGATGGATTTGTTCATCTCAGGCAGGAAACCGGTAACGCAATTCAAATTGTGGGCGACGACCTTTTTGTCACTAATGTCGAGCGCGTGGAGATGGGAATCAAGAAGAAGGCCGCCAATTCCGTTTTGATCAAGGTCAACCAGATCGGGACCATTACCGAGTCGCTTCAAACCATAAAACTGGCGCGACAGAACGGCATGACCTGTATTATCTCGCACCGCTCTGGTGAAACGGAGCTGCCTTTCGAAGCGGATTTTGCCGTTGGTACGCATGTCGGACAGATAAAAATCGGTTCGCTTTCACGATCCGAGCGGGTGGCCGAGTACAACCAGCTTATGCGAATCGAACGCGAGCTTGGCGGCAGGTCGCAGATGGCTCGATTCGCTTTTATGCCCAAACCCGTCCATAGCGGTTAGCGGCCTGGGGTGACCCTCAGTAAATCTTTGACATCGTCGAGCTGTTGAGATATCCTCCGGAAAGACGGTCTTATAAAGGAGTTGTGTAATGAGCAGGCAAACCAGAAGAGAATTCCTGAAGTCCGCGTCACTGGCGACTATGGCCGCAGGGGCATCCTCACTCCTGCCGGGCTGCGCCGAATTGGGCCGGATAATGCGGCAAAAAACGGAAAAACCGAATATTATCTTTATCCTCGCCGACGATCTTGGCTATGGTGACATCGGCTGCTACGGGCAGAAAACTATCCGCACGTCGAACATTGACCGAATGGCCGACGAAGGTATGCGCTTCACCGACCACTACGCCGGCAGCACCGTCTGCGCCCCGTCACGCTGCTGCCTGATGACCGGCCTTCACACCGGCCACGCTTTCATCCGCGGCAACGACCGGATTCCGCTGCGGCCTTCGGATGTCACCGTCGCAGAGCTGCTCAAACAGGCCGGATATACGACCGGCCTAATCGGCAAATGGGGACTCGGTGAGCCGGAAACCACCGGTATCCCAAACCGGCAGGGCTTCGATTACTTCTTCGGATACCTTAATCAGAGGCACGCTCACAATTACTACCCGAGTTACCTCTGGCGAAATGAAAAGCAGGTCCCGCTCAAAAACGAAGTCCGTGACGTCAACCCGCCCGGCGGCGTCGCGACCAAGCGCGTCGAGTATTCCCACGATTTGTTCAGCACCGAAGCTATGGAATTCGTCGAGAAAAATAAAAACACGCCGTTCTTTCTTTACCTCGCCTATACCATTCCGCACGCCAACAACGAAGCCCGGCAGGAAGGAATGGAAGTGCCGTCACTGGAGCCATACGCAGATACGGACTGGCCCGCCCCGCAAAAAGGTCACGCCGCGATGATTACCCGCATGGATCGTGACATCGGCAAACTGCTGGCCAGACTCAGGGAACTCGGCATCGATAAAAACACCCTGGTAATTTTCACAAGTGACAACGGCCCGCACAGCGAAGGCGGCGGAAACCCGGCGTTTTTCAACAGCTCCGGACCGCTGCGGGGCCAGAAGCGAGACCTCTACGAAGGCGGCATCCGCGTGCCGATGATCGCACGCTGGCCGGGAAAAATAAAAGCCGGCTCGACAAGCGGCCACGTCTCGGCGTTCTGGGATGTCCTGCCGAGCCTTTGTGAAATTGCCGGACTCGAAAGTCCCGACGGCATCGACGGAATCTCTTATGCGCCGACGCTCCTCGGCCGCGAAGACCGGCAGAAAAAGCACGAATATCTCTACTGGGAATTTCACGAGCAGGGCAAAAAGCAGGCGATAAGAATCGGCGACTGGAAAGGCATTCGGCTGAACGTCACCCAAGACCCCGACGGCCCTATCGAGCTATACAATCTCCGCGACGACATCGGCGAAAAAAACAACGTCGCGGCCGAACACCCGGAAATTACGGCGAAAATCGCCGAATATATGAAAACCGCCTGGACGCGTTCGGAAAACTGGCCGCTGAGATAGCTCCGAAATCCCCCACCGCTCCGCAAAAAAACAAAAAGGGTGAAAGAGGGGACTCGAACCCCCGACCCCCAGAACCACAATCTGGTGCTCTAACCATCTGAGCTACTTTCACCACAATTTTCTACCCACCGAAACGGGTATTTTATCAGTTCCGCCGGGCCGCGTCAATGACTTTGTCCGCCCGTTATTTCCGGCGAAAATCCACTGAATAAATCCCTCACCTTGTGGTATATTATTGCCGTAAAGTGAGATTATAACATAAAATATTTCAATACAATGCTTTAATACGCTCGAATTTACCTGCATAGGGGGGAAAATTCATGCCTGATTAAAAAACCGCACGCCGCCCCTGATTCCACTAACTCGCGGGTTGTTTGCCGTCATTGATGCCGAGGATTACCCTCGCCTCAGCCGATATTCATGGTTCACCGAAGGGATGGATTTATTAATGGGGCATTTTTTTATGCATGATTGATTCTTCAGGTTAGTTTTCCATTATCGGAATGCCACAAGTTGATTAGCCTGCATCGGAGTTTTGGCCGGTCTATCAAGATGCCTCCAACCCAATAACATAACCTCTGTCAACATACCCTTTTTGACGACACTACCAATACTAGGAATTTGCACTTGTTTTTGGCTTCATCAAATGCAGGTTATTTACGGAAGTAGCTTGCCTTTATCCAGTTGAAGTTCAATATCAAATGGACGGCGACAAGGCCGACTAAAATCATTCCGCCACCAAGGCATACGACAAAGCGGCCAAAAAACTCTACGGAAAATTCGCCGCCCTGAATTTCTCACATGAAAAATAGGATTTACGAATCACAAACGACGAAAATCGAACGATTGTCTTTTTACCCGTATAGAAAAAGTAATTCACACCTTTGATTCCTCTTAAATAGCGAATTTATATAAATTGACTGGAAAAAGTGCAGATTTTACATAAATATGTCGAGAAATATTGTATAATAAAATAAATCGGCAGTTTTTAGAGTCCTACGAGATGAGCAAAGCATTATTTACAATTGGGTATGAGGGTGTTTGTATAGATGACTTCATTTCCAACTTACACGTCAATAATATTGAATATATTATCGATGTTCGCGCTCTACCACTTTCTCGAAAACCGGGATTTTCTAAAAATCAATTAGCTAAAAAGCTTCAATCCGAAGATATACAATACATTCATCTTGGCGATCTTGGTACCCCCAAAGATATTCGAGAAGAATTAAAAGCAACTCGTGACTACACGAAATTTTTTAAAAAGATGGAAAAATATCTCTCTGATAAACAGGAAGTAATTAAAGTTGCGTACGACCATGCTATGAATAGTACGTGTTGTCTTATGTGTTTTGAAAAATTTGCAACACAATGTCACCGCAAAATAATAGCGGAGAAAATCAAAGCTACAAATGGAAATGGCCTTCAAATAAAACATATCTGATTTCATACTCAGATAAAAAATGACAAAATCCATAACTAAACATGTTCTGATAACAGTCAAAGCAACCCCAAATCCATCCAAAAAATACCAAGAAACAAACTGCTGTGCAGGAATTGATTTAAATTCCGGACAACTCATTAGATTATATCCTATACCGTTCCGACTTCTTGATGATTCGAAAAAATTCACGAAGTACACGGTAATTAAAGTCTCTTGTCAGAAGCCTTTGAGAGATAAACGCGTTGAAAGTTATAAAGTCGATCAAGACAGCATTCAGATAATGAAACAATTAAACACAAAGAACAAATGGGCCAAAAGAAAAGAGATAATTCTACCTGCAATATCATTGTCTTTTTGTCAAATAATTAAAGACATTAAGCTAAATAGATCGCTTGGAATATTTAAGCCATCAAATGTAGAGTTTTCATTTAAAAAAGCATCTTTACACAATACCAAAAAAGTGGAAGCTCCTTATAAGCAATACCGGCTTTTTGACAGACAATTGAAGCCTCTTGAACAGATCCCTTTCTCCTTCTACTACAAATTCAACTGTTATAATGAACCAAAATGCAAAGGTCATAAGCTAAGTATTCATGATTGGGAGATAACAGAAGCCTACAGGCGATGGAGATCTCGTTATCCAGATCAAACTATTCTGATACAGAAAATACAAGAAAAATGGATGTACATGTGTGGTCCTGAAAAAGACGTTTATTTCTTTGTGGGCAATATCTGGAGAAGACCGAAGCAATTTATGGTTTTAGGCATTTTTTATCCAACAAAATAATTGATTGAGTATCATTACTTGAAAATTTAGGAATTTGAAGTCTTAAAGTAGAAGTCTCTGCTTAGATAATTAGAGCATTGGCTGGCTTGTTTGGCGAGGAAAAAAGATAGCGTTTGCAGATTAGATTTATCCCATGAGAGAAATTTAAAGAATTTCTCCGGGAGTGAGATTATCGTATTTTATTTACGGAAGTAGCTTGCCTTTATCCAGTTGAAGTTCAATATCAAATGGACGGCGACAAGGCCGGCTAAAATCATTCCGCCGCCTTCGTGAATAGTCTCGAACGTCTCCGGCGAAAGCTTCATGTGTAGCAATCCCGTTATAGTTTGGCTGATAATTAATACAAACAGAATCGGATTGATAATTTTATGAGCCGTGTTCTTTTTCATAATTTGTCCTTTCAATACGAAAAATACTTTCGACTCGAATATTCTATCCGCAGATCGGACAAAAGGAAAGCCACGGGTCTATTTTATGACAAATGGATTCCTGCTTGCGCAGGAATGACAGTTCGCATTAGATTCCTCGACTGCGCTCAGAATGATGATATGAGATTGCCGCACTGCGCTCAGAGTGACAAAGAGAGGGTTGGAATGACTCGCGTTTAAAAAAAGTGAAGCGTTCCGAAGAACGCTTCACGTAATACACAATTTTGCACTTTACATTTTGATTTTTACTTTTCTTTCGCCGCCGCCTGTGCCGCCGCAAGTCTTGCGATTGGCACTCTGAACGGCGAGCATGAAACGTAGTTCATGCCGACACGGTGACAGAAGTCGATACTGCTTGGCTCGCCGCCGTGCTCGCCGCAGATGCCGACCTTGAGATTCTTTCGGGTCTTTCTGCCGAGCTTCGTTCCCATCTCGACGAGCTTTCCGACGCCCGTCTGGTCGAGCTGCTGGAACGGGTCGGAGGCGTAAATGCCTTTGCGAACGTATTCGCCCAGGAACTTGCCGGCGTCGTCGCGCGAGAAGCCCATCGTCATCTGCGTCAGGTCGTTCGTTCCGAAGCTGAAGAATTCCGCCTCTTTGGCGACCTCGTCGGCGGTAAGTGCCGCACGAGGCACCTCGATCATAGTGCCGACCATATAGCTGATATGGTCTTTCCTTTCTCTGAAGACCAGTTTGATTTCATTGACGATTTCGTCTTTAACCAGCTTCAATTCCGTGACTTCGCCGACCAACGGAACCATAATTTCCGGCAGAGCTTTTTTGCCCTTTTTCTTGACGTTCAGGGCCGCTTCGATAATGGCTCTTGCCTGCAT
>JAFGBG010000259.1 GCA_016933295.1 Sedimentisphaerales bacterium
GGCGAGATTATTGTAATTACAGGCCCTAACATGAGCGGCAAGAGCACTTATATCAGGCAGACCGCACTGCTGGTTTTGATGGCGCAGACAGGCTCGTTCATACCGGCAAAAAACGCCGAAATCGGCCTGGTCGATAGAATCTTCACCCGTGTCGGCGCTTCCGACGAGCTTGTGCGAGGTCAGTCAACTTTCATGGTCGAGATGACCGAAACCGCCAACATTATCAATAACGCCACCGAAAGGTCTCTGGTAATTCTTGATGAGGTCGGTCGCGGCACAAGCACTTACGACGGCCTGTCGTTAGCATGGGCGATAACCGAGCACATCGCGAACAAAATAAAATGCCGCACTCTTTTCGCCACGCATTATCATGAGCTTACTGAATTAGCGGAATTGTTCGCCAATATAAAGAACTGCAACGTGGCAGTCCGCGAGTGGATGGACGAGGTTGTCTTTCTGCACAAA
This sequence comes from Sedimentisphaerales bacterium, assembly GCA_016933295.1. Lineage (GTDB taxonomy): Bacteria > Planctomycetota > Phycisphaerae > Sedimentisphaerales > Anaerobacaceae > JAFGPS01. Next base: position 466 of record JAFGBG010000259.1, read on the forward strand.
ATCATACCCGGCGGAACCGACAAAAGCTACGGCATCCACGTCGCCAAATTAGCCGGTGTTCCGAAATCCATCCTGCAGCGCAGCAAAGAAATCTTAGAGGAGCTTGAAAGCACGTTCCAGAAAGAAGCCACCGGCGAACATTTATCCCGCCATAAGACAAAAGAACCTGACAAAGAGCTGCTGTTCGTCGAGAAACACAAAAGTATTTTAAACAAACTCGCTTCAACGGATGTAAATAACCTTACCCCGATAGAGGCAATTAATTTGTTGAACCAGATAAAGCAGGAAATCGATGAAACATAAAAGCGCAAAAAAGGTAAAAACAGCAAAAATATCCGACAGTGAGCTGTGCAAAACCGTAAAGCAAAAAGCCGACGTAAGGGATGTCCGTATCGTCTCGCCGTCGAATGTGGAAACCGCCGCATGGGTGCGATTGAAGTGCCGGTTCGGATGTGAGGGATACGGCCAGTGCCTGGTTTGCCCTCCATATACACCGACACCGCGGCAGATGCGCGAAGTCCTGGATTCGTACACAAGGGGGATTCTAATACATTTTACGCCGGAGGCCCACGTAAAAGCGACTGTGGCCGAGCTTGAGCGGGAATTCTTTCTTCGCGGTGCCTGGAAGGCCTTTGCACTCGGGGCCGGGCCGTGCGATTTTTGTAAAACATGCAAGGTGGATGAACAATGGTGCCGGCACGCAAGGCGCGCCCGGCCGTCGATGGAGGCTTGTGGAATCGATGTCTTCTCGACGGTGAAAAAGGCCGGCTTCCCCATCGAAGTCGTCAAGTCAACGCGGCAGTGCCCCAACTTTTACGGACTGATACTGATTGATTAGTTTGTTCTAATCTTATCAATGTTTGGCATTTGGATCATTGGAATTTTGAATCGGGTTTAGAGATTCGATATTAGGATTTGACTTCGTTTCTTGCCGCTATTTCCTATCCCTATTTTCTATTCTTATTGTTTCCACCTGAGTGCATGTAGTTCTTCTTCGGTCCTAATGAACTTTACCGTGCCGTCGTTGAGTAAGACGCAGCCGCCTTTAGGATCGTGGTTGTCGAAGGTAAAAAGTTCCGGCCCGCCGTGCTGGTTCCAGCCGGCTTTGGTCTCGAATAATAAAACCATATCGCCAGGCGAATTCGGATCGCAATTCGGATTCATCGCATAATGGCATTTTCCTTCGCCTGCACCCGGGCATATATACGGCGTTAATGCGTACTCGATATCGAGTTTGGCATCTTTGTGGGTTTGCAACATAATATCACACCAATTGGCGGGATTTGGATACATTTTTTCACTTTTCGCGGATGAAACTTTCGTACCTTTTGTACTGATAACAGTATAACAATACAATCTGTACCAGAGATCACACAGATTAGATGCGCATTGTACTCGCAGCTCGAACGGCTGTATTTGTGGAACGAGCTTCCTAAAACAGGGCAATCTTTCAGGGAACCAAAAACGATTCTTTTTTTCAGTTTCTATGGATATGTCGTCATATATGGTAAACCAAGTGAGACGATTGTCATTGCCATAGCAGGTTACAGAAGCCGAAGGACCTTCTTTGATAATACCGCCGATTTTTCCCTCTTTTAATGCCTGAGCAAAAACCTTAATATTCTTTTGCTCGGTGGAAATACAAATATTTTCTGAATTTAAATAAAGTTTTTCTTCAGTGATCAGGAGATCATACTGGTTGGGATAGGGATAAAAATACTCAAGCATTGAAGGTTGAAATTGAATTTCAAGACGTTCACAGTCAGTTAAATCAGGAAGCGGCAGTTTCTTCCATTTATATTCATCCTCATACGGTAAACTTAGATTTTCAATTGCAATCTGTAAAACTTGTTCGCCTTTTAAGATTTGATGCGTCCACGGAATTATAATCTCCTCGTCCCTGTTTCTGAGAAGGCCATCTTCGAAACTATCGTTGAAACTTGATAAATTGCCGAACCATTCCAAAAAAATTCTTGAATCTTTTTGAGAAGAGATATTTCCATTTTGGAGCATATTTTCCGCTTCTTCAATATGCTTAAAAATCATTTTCTGTAAGTTCCCGGGATAATATCCGATTTCGATAATCATGCGTTTTGCATTTACAATCCCCTTTAATTTTGAACCTCCGTAAAACACTTTGCGTGATAAAATAGGCAAATCCAACATTAAAGATTCTTTACGAGTTTGGCCACTATGTAAACGAACATAGCGTCCTTGTGGAACATTTCTGAATCCTGATAGTGGTACATCATGCCTTCGACGCACAACAAGTGTCTGCTTGTCTTCTTTCATGAAAATTTCAAAATAAAATCCCATTAAATCGATATCTTCACATATCCAAATGTCGTTGTTGGTATCGTTTGTTATCTCGTAGGTCAATTCGAGTTTTGTATCGTTTACATCCAGCTTTGTAACGGTGATTTTGGGGGTATCGACTTGGTTTGGGGCGGCGGAATCAACGTTGGATTGTGCCTGCAAGCGCATCACAGGCACAATCCAGACCAAAAAGATATAAAAAAGCCGTCTCATTTATAGCATCCTCCTTAAAAAAGGCCGCTCATTGAAAAACAGTCACATTTTTTTGAAAAAAACCGCAAAATCCCTCTTGAATATATTCTGATTCGGATTTGCCGTCAATCTTCTAATCCGCAAACAGGTGACAACAAAACAGTTTTTTGATTCAAAAGTTGACATTTGGCTGCCGAGGCGGCATACTTTGAGCAAAATTAGATTAAATATCAAATAGCAAGTGTTCAAATTTCGGGTTGGATTTGGTATTGAAGGAAAAAATTCGTCAATTAGAGGATATCGCACGCCTTATCAGGATCGACGTCGTAACGATGATTCATAAAGCCGGAGACGGCCACCCCGGCCCGGCACTTTCGGCGACGGATTTGATTACGGCCCTGTATTTCCATATTATGAACGTCGATCCGAAAAATCCACGTTCGCCGGACCGCGACCGGTTCATTCTCTCGAAAGGCCATGCGTGCCCGGCCCTTTATGCGGCACTGGCGCGAAAAGGCTATTTTTCGCGTTCCGAGCTGGTCGGTCTTCGTTCGCTCGAATCATTTCTCCAGGGTCATCCCGATATGAACAAGACCCCCGGCATCGATTCGACCTCCGGTTCGCTCGGTAACGGCGTGGCAATCGGATTGGGAATGACTCTTGCGGCCAAACAATCAGGCAGAGATTACTTCACATACGTCATTACGGGCGACGGGGAGATCGAGGAAGGCGTTGTCTGGGAAGCGGCAATGGCGGCGAAAAAGTACAAGGCGGGCCGACTAATCGTTTTTGTCGATAACAACGGTATCCAGAGCGGCGGGCCGGTCGAGCAGATAAGCGGCCTGAATCCGATTCTGCCGAAATGGGAATCCTTCGGCTGGCACTGCCAGGAAATCGACGGCCATAATTTCGCCGAAATACTCGAGGCGGCCCAAAACGCCAAGGAAAATACCGACCAGCCTTCGCTTATCCTCGCGCATACGATAAAAGGCCAGGGCGTTCCTTTTATGATAGGCGACAACTCCTGGCATAAACGAGTGCCGACAAAAGAACAATACGAGGAGGCTATGCGCATCCTGGGGGGTGAGATTTTATGAGCGAACTTGGAAATACCCGAATCGCCTTCATCGAGAGCATGGCGGAAATCGTAGCCCGCGACCCAAGGGCAGTTTTGGTTTGTGCCGATTCGGTTTTGGTGGTCAAGGGCAAACCTTTCGCCGAGAAATATCCGAACAATTTTTTCGATGTCGGTATCGCCGAGCAGAACGCAGTGGACTGTGCGGCGGGAATGGCGGCCTGCGGCCTTGTGCCGTTCGTGGCGACTTACGCCGGATTTATAACCATGCGGGCCTGCGAGCAGGTGCGAACTTTCGTCGCCTATCCGGGCCTGAACGTTAAGTTAGTCGGCGCCAACGGCGGAATTTCCGCCGGAGAGAGAGAAGGCGTCACTCACCAGTTCTTCGAGGACGTGGGCATCGTGCGAACTATTCCCGGTCTTACAGTCGTTGTCCCGGCGGATCATAACCAGGTCCGCCAGGCGACCAAGGCCATCTATAAAGTGCCGGGGCCGGCGTATATGAGAATAGGCAGCGGACGCGACCCGATAGTAGATAGTGACACTCCGTTCGAGCTGGGGAAAATCAGAATCCTGAGAGAGTACGGCAAAGATATCGCGATTTTCGCCAACGGTTTTGTTGTCAACCGTGCTTTGATGGCCGCCGAGACTTTGAAAAAAGAAGGAATCAACGCAGTAGTGGCCGATGTCCACACATTGAAGCCTCTTGACGAAAAGGGCATTGTCGAGATACTTGAAAAAACCGGTGCCGTCGTCACCGTCGAGGACCACAATATAATCGGAGGTCTCGGCAGCGCAATCGCCGAGACCGTCGCCGAGAAATTGCCATGCCCTGTAATCAGGATCGGCCTGAGAGATGTTTACCCTCGTTCGGGACATCCGGAGCCGCTGCTGGATTATTATAAAATGTCGGTGACGGATATTGCCGAAGCGGCAAAAAAAGCAATCCGTATCAGAGACGGCAGGAAAAAATAAAAGCGGGAAGAAATCAGGCATGCTGTAAAAAATCAATCAAAAATTAAGAAGGAATAATTACGATGTCAAAAAAGCGGCTGACTCTTATTCATACATCGGCGATTATGATACCTGTGTTCGGCGAGCTTTGTGCCGAACTTCTGCCGGATGTAGAAATAGTGCACATGGTCGATGAAAGTCTGCTGAAAGATATTCTCGCCAATAATCGGCTCGTAGAATCAACCGCTCGCAGGGTCGTCGGTCATATCATTTCCGCCGAGCAGGCCGGCGCAGATTGCATAATGGTGACATGCTCATCTCTCGGCCCGGCCGCCGATATTGGTAATCAGCTCGTCGATGTTCCTGTTGTGCGTGCCGATGAGCCGATGGTTGTATCGGCGGTCGAAACAGGTTCGATAATCGGCGTTATAGCCACGCTGCCGTCCACGCTGAATCCGACGGCGGAATTGGTTAAAGTTCAAGCCGAAAAGCAATCCAAAAAAATCGATTTGGTAAAGAAGCTTTGCGAAGGTGCGTTCGATGCGGTTATCACGGGGGACGGCGCCACACACGATAAGATTGTCGCCGCGGGTATTCGGGAACTCACCAAGCAAGTCGATGTAATAACACTCGCGCAGGCTTCCATGGCGAGAGTTGTGGATAATCTACCCGCCGAAGACAAAAAGATACCGATTCTATCAAGCCCAAGGCTGGCAATCGAGCATATAATGCGGGAGTTGATATAATGTTGGCAGTACGGAAGATTGCACTGGCCCTGTTTCCGGTTGCACTGCTGGTTACATTGATTGCGTGGACGACTGGTAGCGGGCCAATGGCCAAGGGAGCTGGGGCCGTCGCCGTGATCGCACTACCGATCGGACTGGGCGCGATCCCTATGTTGCGTGGTTATCAATTCACCGCATGGATTGTGGCAGCGGTGGTGTGTCCACTGATTTTTCCACATGCGTTCCTCAATCCCCAGATCACCGAAACCTTTTCGCTCAAGATCAACCATCCCTGGGCATTATTAATCATCATCCAACTGGTAATGTTCGGCATGGGGACGCAAATGAGTATTCGCGACTTCGCGGGTGTAGTCAGAATGCCGCATGCCGTTGGAGTCGGGCTTCTCTGCCAATTCACGATCATGCCGCTGGTGGGTTTTGGCCTGGCCAAAGTGCTCGGATTCCCGCCGGAGATCGGCGCGGGGCTGGTACTGATCGGTTCGTGTTCCAGTGGATTGGCTTCCAACGTGATGGCGCACATGGCAGGCATAAACCTGCCGCTGTCGATCACACTGACGGCCTGCGCCACGGCATTGGCGCCCTTCGTGACGCCTTTCTGGCTGACCAAACTCGGCACGCAGATCACCGGGGAAAGCAGTCAATTTGATTTCATCACAGCCATGATGTCGATCTTCAAGATCGTCATCGCTCCGATCGGCGCGGCGCTGATCCACGACCTGCTTAAACATACTAATCTCAGGCAAAGGACTATCGTGTATCGGATTGCTATTGTTGGTGCTGTATGCCCGCTGTTCCTTGCTGCTGGAGTTATGTGGCTACTGTTCCTCATTGGCGGTGGCTGGAATATTATCACGGAGTATTATGCGGTATCCTTGACAGCTAATGTTATCACGGTGACCATTTTTCTATTGGCTGCGGTTCTGGTGGGCGTTATCTATCATTTTATCACGCTGAAATTGCGCAGCCTCGACGGCTTCATGCCTGTGTTCTCGATGTTCGGTATCATCTACTTCACGGCAATCGCAACGGCCTCGGGCCGCAACGAGCTGCTGGCCGTCGGATTACTGCTTTGCGTTGCGGCAGTAGCACACAACACGATTGGTTATATGCTTGGTTACTGGCTGAGTCGCTTGTTGGGACTCAAGAAGAACGATGCACGCACAGTAGCTATGGAAGTCGGTATGCAAAACGGCGGCATGGCTTTTGGAATCGCCAACGACATGGGAAAGCTGGCCACGCTGGGCCTGGCTGCGGCGATCTTCAGTCCGTGGATGAATGTCTCCGGTTCGATTCTCGCCAATTACTGGAAAAAACACAAATGACGGTTTATTTATACGAACAGAATGGTAAGTAGAACTTAGCTCGTAATTATTTTGTTTGACTGGATTTTCAATCAGATACGACGAGAACGGCAGTTTTGGCATCCTGCAATTTTGACAACATAAAAACTATACTTTTTCGAAGATTGACTACCGAGTAGAAAGATTGTATCTTAGTTCGCGAAATCGAAATCCATTTCGTATGATGGTTTATCCTTCGTAGCAGGTACTACGGAGAACGGGATTTGCGACTTTATTTTTAAGAGGGACCCCGTTTTGCAATATTTTGCAAAATGGGAATCCAGAAAGGGGCAAAATATGAGTTTCCTCAAGAGATTTCAGCAAATTTTCCCATTTTGTATGCTAATTACGGTTAGTTTTATGACTACTGTTACGCCGGCTCAGGAACAATCTCCCAACGACTGGGAAAATCCGGAATTGATCGGCCGCAACCGCCTCGCGCCTCATGCTACAATGATGATTTTTCCCGATGTCGAAGCCGCAAAACGGGCGGAAGCTATCGCTACACTCGGAGATCGTTCGAGGTCTCCGTGGTTTCGTTCTCTTAACGGAGACTGGAAATTCATGTGGTCTGCGAGTAAAGATGAAAGACCGACGGACTTTTTCAGAGTGAATTTCAACGATTCCGGCTGGGACACTATCCCGGTTCCTTCGAATATCGAAACGCAGGGCTACGGCGTTGCGATTTATACTAACTCGCGTTATCCCTGGGCAATACGAGGGCAAAGGTCAAGTCCGCCGGAAGTACCGAACATCAACAATCACGTCGGTTCTTATCGCTATACTTTCGAGATCCCGCAAACATGGGACGGGCGGCAGATTTATATCGTTTTCGACGGTGTAAATTCTTTCTTCTATCTATGGATAAACGGCAAAAAAGTCGGAATGAGCAAAGACAGCCGCACCGTCGCCGAGTTCGATATAACCGATTTCGTCAAGCCGGGAAAAAACCAGATTTCCGTGCAGGTTTTCCGCTGGTGCGACGGTTCATGGCTCGAGGACCAGGATTTCTGGCGCCTTAGTGGCATCTTTCGAGACGTTTATATCTGGTCGACCGGCAAGCTTCATGTCCGTGACTTCCAGGTCACAACGTCACTGGAAAAACAGATGTTTCGCCGCTTCAGAGGTCGCCAGGGGGATACGCCTCGCCAGGATGAGTCCACCACACCGGAGGGCGGATACGACGGCGCCGCGTTACTTGTCGATCTGGCAATTCAGAATATGAAGCCGGAATCAGAGGCCGTTACCGTCACTGCGGAGTTGCTGGACGCCGATGGCGAAAGTGCAATGCCGGTTGTCTCGGCTTCCTGCACCGTCTCAGGCGCACAGGAGACAAAGTGTAATCTTGCCGGCAGAATCAGGGGTGCTCACCTGTGGTCCGCAGAAAATCCCTATCTCTATCGCCTGCTGCTGACACTCAGGGATTCGGGCGGCAAAGTCGTCGAGGTGATTCCCGTAAATGTCGGAATCCGCAAAGTGGAACTGAAAGACGGCAATCTGCTGGTCAACGGCCAGAGAATTTTCATTAAGGGAACAAACCGTCATGAACATCACCCGGATCGAGGTCATTACGTGCTGCCCGAGGACATGATACAGGACATCAAAATAATGAAGCAGAACAATATAAACGCCGTTCGTACAAGTCACTATCCGAACACCCCGGCGTGGTACGATATGTGCGACCGTTACGGCATATATCTCGTGGACGAGGCGAATAACGAATGCCACGGCGCCCGCGAGGTTACGAGGGACCCGGCTTATCAGGCCGCTTTTATGGACAGGACGGTACGTATGTTAGAGCGTGACAAGAATCACGCTTCGATTATTATGTGGTCGGTGGGCAATGAAAACGGCTGGGGTGACAACATACACGCGACCTCTTCCTGGCTGCGGCAGCGGGATCCCGGGCGGCTTGTGATTTCCTGCGAGGCCGGCGAGAGGGAAAACACAGATATTGTCTGCCCGATGTACAGCAGCCCGGGGACATTGACGAGATATTCGTCGAGAACTCCGGCGCCCTATCGGCCGTTTATACTAATCGAATATACTCACGCGATGGGCAACAGCAACGGTGACGTCTGGAGTTACTGGAACCAGATTTATAATATGCCCTATCTGCAGGGCGGCTGGGTCTGGGACTGGGTCGATCAGGCCCTTCGCCAGCCTGTCGTCGCGGATCGCAACGGCAGATTTCTCAAGGTCAAGCCCGGTGACAAAACTTTCTGGGCCTTTGGCGGCGACTTCGGCCCCGAAGGAACGCCAAGTGACCAGAATTTCTGCTGTAACGGGCTTGTTTCCGCCGACCGTACGCCACATCCCGCTCTGGCAGAAATAAAAAAGGTATATCAGAACATTCAAGTTTCCGCCGTTGATTTGACAAAGGGCCAAATCCAAATAAAGAACGGCTATTTTTTCACGAATTTAAGTGACCTGGTAAAAGGAACATGGACGGTCAGCGCGGACGAGAAGGTAATTGATTCCGGAACTCTGGATAATCTGGATATCAATCCCGGCGACTCAACGGAAATAACCATACCCATCAACTCTATTACGCCTGAGCCGGGTTTGGAGTACTTTCTCGATTTGAGTTTCGTCCTCAAAGACAAACAGTCGTGGGCACCCGCCGGGCACGAAATAGCCTGGGAACAATTTAAGCTGCCGGTAGAAGGACCCGCCGTTATCGCTGATGCAACTCGAATGCCGTCGTTAAAGTTCAGCGATCATGAAAAAACAATCAGTGTCGAAGGAAGTGGTTTTTCCACCGCTATCGACAAGACGACGGGATTTCTCAGCTCATTCAATTATAAAGGTACCGAATTGATTGCCGAGCCGCTGACTCCCGATTTCTGGCGAGCACCTACCGACAACGACCGCGGCAATAATATGCAACGCCGCTGTGCCGGCTGGAAAACAGCCATGAGAAGCTGGAAGCTGCAAAATGTCACCGTGACACAGACCGCACCTCAGATTATAGAGATTCTCATTGATGCACGTATAGAAGATTCACAGGGCTACTATAAGTTGAAATATCGAATTTATGGCAACGGAACTATTAAAGTCAGCGCCGAAAGTCAGTCAAGCCTGGAGCAGCTGCCGGAAATGCCCCGGTTCGGGATGAGAATGGCTCTGCCGGCAGGTTTCGAGACAATTCGCTGGTTCGGGCGCGGGCCGCAGGAAACTTATTGGGACCGTTGTGATGCGAGAGTTGATATGTACGAGGGAACCGTTGACGAGCAGTACTTCGATTATTCCGAACCGACGGAAAGCGGCAACAAAGTTGATGTCCGCTGGGTGGCCCTGACCAACGAAAAAGGCGTAGGACTTTTAGCGATAGGAATGCCGCTGCTGAGTGTTTGTGCGCTGCATTATACTTCGGACGACCTCGAAGGCCCGGCACATATTTACGAAGTGCAGCGTCGTGATAATGTTTACCTGAACCTTGACTACCGGCAGATGGGTGTCGGAGGCGACAATAGCTGGGGCGCCAGAACACATCCGGAATTCACATTACCGGGCAGTGAAAAATATTCGTACAGCTTCATAATTCGCCCCTATGATGCCTCTGTTTCCGAAGTGCAAAAGGCAGCCCGGACGACGTTGCCGCAATAAAATATAAAAATAAACGAAACTACAAGGATTAATTGAATACTTTCAAGTTAATGCAGGTATTTGAAGGGGCTTTCTGCGCATCGCTCGAAGATTAGGATTTGAAAAAAAGTTTCCCAAATCTCAATGCTCGAAATTTGATTCCGAACGAATATACTTCCGTCTCCGACGGCAGATTTCAAATTCAGGATGAGGTTTTTATTATGGCAAGCTTTAACAAATACAACCTTATGCGGCTGTGTTTGCGAGTCGGATTAATGATTTTGATAACGGGACAAATTTGCCGGTCCGCACCTCAAAAGCAACTGATCGACTCGGATAAACAAAGAGTGATTGTCTTAACGGATATTTCCAACGAGCCTGACGATGCACAATCGATGGTGCGTTTTCTGGTTTATTCCAACGAATACGATGTCGAAGGACTTATTGCAACCACTTCCGTATGGCTCAGGGATAGGGTACGTCCGGACCAGATTAAAGAACGTGTAGAGGCGTTTGGCAAGGTTCGAGACAATTTACTCAAACATGCTTCCGGATATCCGACGGCGGAATATCTGCTCGGCGTTATCAAGTCGGGACGTCCGGAATTCGGTATGGCAGGCGTGGGGTATGGAAAAAGCTCCGAAGGCTCACGCCATATTATCGAAGTAGTCGATGCTACTCTGCGAAGCGGCGATTCGCTGCGAAGCACGAGTAAGCCGGATCCGAGGCCGGTCTGGATATGCGTCTGGGGCGGCGCGAATTGCCTGGCACAGGCGCTTTGGGACGTAAAGTATACCCGCAGCAAAGAAGAGCTTGACACTTTTGTTTCCACGTTACGAGTTTATACAATTTCCGACCAGGATGATTCGGGACGATGGTTGCGAATAACTTTTCCGGATTTATTTTATATAGTCAGCCCCAGTAGCGTTGACAATATGGAATATCATAAGGCAACCTGGTCCGGAATTTCCGGCGACCGCTTCCGCAAAAACGGGCCGATGTATAAGTTCGATCTGGTTGATAATCCATGGCTGGAAGAAAATATTGTCAAAGGCCACGGCCCGCTTGGCGAGCTTTATCCCAAACTGGAATATATCATGGAAGGTGACACTCCTTCTTTTTTGAACCTGATTAGCAACGGTCTGGGAAGCCATATCAGCCCATCCTACGGCGGCTGGGGCGGCCGATATATTCTTCATCAATCATACGCCGAGACGCGCCCTATATGGACAAATACAAGATATGCCCGCGATACGGTAGTTATAGATGGAGTATCTTACACTTCCGACCAGGCGACAATCTGGCGCTGGCGTGAGGCGTTTCAGCATGATTTTGCCGCACGGATGGATTGGTGTGTCGCCGATACCTTTGAAAAGGCAAACCATAATCCCGTCGCCGTTTGTCAGGGTGATAAAACCAGGACGGTAATAGAAATTCAGGCTAAATCTGCTCAGCGTGTGAATTTAAGTTCCTCCGGCACGTATGATCCGGACGGGAATAAGTTTTTCTGCCGCTGGTTCGTTTATCCCGAGGCGGGTAATTATAAAGGTACTGTCGAGATTGAAAACAGTAACTCGCCCGAAGCTTTTTTAGTCATTCCCGAGGTCAACGAGCCGAAAACAATTCATGTTATCCTTGAAGTAAAAGACGATGGGCGGCCCTGCCTGTACAGTTACAGAAGAATAATTATCGATATCAGCAACGAGTAGAAATAAACAAAGAAAAAGATATATATCGGAGTGGCGACAATCAATAAAATGAAACAACGATTCTGGCAACCCGATAAAAGAATTATATTCGCAAGCGTTATAATCATTGGTTTATGTACAACCGGTCGGGCCGCCCCCTGGTGGCGGTACTACGTTAAACAATCTGACGACTGGTACCGAAGTGCCGAGGGCAAACGTATTGCGGATAATATTCTTTCGTGGCAATCCGTATATGGTAGTTGGCCCAAGAATGTCAATACTGCAATCGTGAAATTCTCCGGTGACGCTAACGATATCCATGGTACATTCGACAACGGCGCGACTACTGATGAAATGCGATTATTAGCCCGGGCATTCCGTGCAACGCAGGACAAACGCTATCGGCAGGCGTTTCTCAAGGCTCTCGATCATATCCTCCAAGCCCAGTATGCTTCCGGCGGCTGGCCGCAGTTTTATCCGCCGAGCAAACAGTATCACCGGCATATCACTTTTAACGACGACACAATGGTTCGTATCATGCGGCTTCTGCTGGAAATCAGCACATCCGAAAATTATAACTTTATTGATGTCGATAGACGCAAAGCTGCTAAGGCGAGCTTCGATCGCGGCATCCGATGCATTCTAAAGTGCCAGATTCGAGTAAACGGCAAATTAACGGTCTGGTGCGCGCAGCATGATGAAATTGACTATCGTCCCCGCCCGGCCCGTACATATGAGTTGGTGTCTCTCAGCGGCGAAGAAAGTGTTGGTATATTGAAGCTGCTTATGAGTCTCGATAATCCCGACCCGGAGGTTATCGAAGCTGTTAATGCCGCTGTGCAGTGGTTCGAATCTGTAAAAGTATCCGGCATAAAGCTCAGGTGGGTCAACGGCGAAAGAATTGCCGTTGAGGACCCGAATGCGCCCGTTCTGTGGGCACGGTTTTATGAAATCGAGACTAATCGCCCGTTTTTTTGCGGGCGTGACGGTATAAAAAAATATGATTATAATTCCATCGAAGCCGAGCGTCGAGACGAGTACGAGTGGTACGGCAATTGGCCTGGTGATGTGGCTTCCGATTACGCAAAGTGGAAACAGAAATGGCTTCCGAATGCCAGAGAAAAATAATGGTTCCGTTGTGTTCATTGTAGATTTGTTAGAAAGAGAAAAAGTATAAAATGATAAAAAAACACATAGTGACAATCATTCTGGCTTGTGGTTTAATTTTATCCGGATGTGCGACGTTCGAGAATATCGTTTTATCCGGGAAATTGACGCCGACCGAGCTTCGTTGTGAATATACCAGAGATCCGCTCGGCATAGACGCAGCCAATCCGCGTTTATTTTGGAAGCTCGAAAGTAACTTGCGTTCGCAGAAACAGAGTGCTTACCAAATCCTCGTTGCATCTTCTTTAAAAAACATGGAACAGGATAAAGGGGATTTATGGAACAGCGGCAAAGTCGAGTCGGACCGGACGATTCAAATTCCTTACGAAGGCGTTTCATTGGAATCGTCGCAGCAGGTGTTTTGGAAGGTGCGAGTCTGGGACAAAGACGGCGGCGTTTCTTCATGGAGCAAACCGGCAACCTGGACGATGGGAATTCTAAACGAAGACGAATGGAAGGCTCGATGGATCGGCGCCGAGCAGGAAAGCCAGACGATTATGCTTCGCCACGAATTTACGGTAAAGGCCGGACTTAAACGGGCTGTTGCTCATGTCTGTGGACTCGGTCATTATGAAATATCAGTAAACGGCGAAAAAGTGGGTGATGATATTCTTTCGCCGGGCTGGACAAAATATAATAAAACGTGCCTTTATGACACCCGTGAGCTCACGCCTCTGTTGAAAGAAGGCGATAACGCCGTCGGTTTGCTTCTTGGCAACGGCATGTACAATGTCAAAGGAGGGCGCTATGTCAAATTCAAAGGCTCTTACGGACCTATTAAAGCCATCTGCCAGATAAGGCTCGAATACGATGAGGGCACGGCAGAAATCATCGGCACGAACAAAGACTGGCTTGTCAAAGCGGGGCCTATCACCTTTTCATGTGTTTTCGGCGGCGAGGATTACGACAGCCGCCTCGAACCTCACGGCTGGAACCGGGCCGGCTTCAACAATTCTCATGCTTCGCAGAGCAGTACCGGCTGGGCAAAAGCACAGGAAGTAGAAAGCCCCGGCGGAAAACTTAAAGGTTTATGTTTTGCCGCACCACCAATAAAGACTTTCGACATCCTCAAGCCAGTCACCATAAATCAGCTACGGCCGGGCACGCAGGTTTATGACCTTGGGCAAAATGCCGCTCTTATTCCCCGTTTGAAGACAAAAGGTCCGGCAGGTTCGATTGTAAGAATCATACCCGCCGAATTACTCAACAGAGACGGCTCCGTTGATCGCAGGTCCTGTGCCGGCGGAAGACCGGGATATTGGCAATATACCTTGTCCGGCACAGGCAGCGAAGAATGGTTCCCGAAGTTTTTCTATCACGGCAGCCGCTACCTGCAGGTCGAATGTATGCCGGCAGAAGAATCAGAAAGCGAATTGCCCGTTGTCGAGAATCTCGAAGGTGTGGTTGTTCATTCGAGTTCCGAGCCGATCGGCAGGTTTGTGTGCTCCAACGATTTGTTCAATCGCATTCATCAACTGGTTCGCTGGGCGCAACGCAGTAATATGGTCAGTGTCCTGACCGACTGCCCGCATCGGGAAAAACTCGGCTGGCTCGAACAATATCATCTCAACGGCCCGTCAATACGATATGAATTCGACCTGGCACGTTTATTCACCAAGGGCATGAAAGATATGGCCGACTCGCAACGAGACGACGGTCTCGTGCCGAACCATGCGCCGGAATATGTTGTTTTTGGCGGAAATTTTACCGATTCGCCCGAATGGAGCAGCGCTTTTTTGCTTGTCGCATGGCAGCAGTATCTCTGGAACGGCGATTCGGAACTAATCCGAAATTATTACGATGACATGAAACGCTACGTTGCGTATCTCGATAGTCAGGCGACCAACAACATCGTTTCTCATGGTCTCGGTGACTGGTATGACATCGGACCAAAGGCGCCGGGACTGGCGCAGTTGACACCTGTTCCTCTTACGGCGACGGCGTTTTATTACTACGACTCTTTGATTTTATCCAGAATGGCTGAGCTGTTAGGTAAAACCGATGAGGCTAAGAAATTTGCTCAAAAGGCCGCCGAGATTCGGGACGCCTTCAATAAGGAATTCTACAATCCGGCTACCGAACAGTATGCAACAGGCTCGCAGTGTTCCAACGCCGTGCCATTGTTTATGGGCCTGGTCGAGCCTGAAAATCGCCGGGCAGTACTGGATGCAATCGTGCGTGATGTGACCGAACGCGGCAATGCCCTGACGGCCGGAGATGTCGGCTATCGCTATCTTTTAAGAGCTTTGGCCGAGAACGGCCGCTCCGATGTTATTTATGCCATGAACAATCAGTCAGAAAAACCCGGGTACGGCTATCAATTGAAAATGGGAGCTACCAGTCTTACCGAGGCATGGAGCGCCAGGCGCTACAATTCGCAAAATCATTTCATGCTCGGCCAGATTATGGAGTGGTTTTACTGTGATCTTGCCGGCATCAGCACCGACCCGACGGGGCCGGGTTACAAGAAAATCATAATCAAGCCGCAGCCGGTCGCGGACCTGACTTTTGCAAAAGCGAGCTACAACTCCATCTGTGGAGAAATCGTCTCCGACTGGAAACATACGGACGACAGTTTTATCCTGAAGGTCGCTATCCCGGCAAATACTACGGCAACTGTTTTTGTGCCGGCCGGAACGGATACAGAAATCACTGAAAGCGGCATCCCGGCTCAAAATAGTTCCGGCGTGAAGTTCTTGCGTCATGAAAATAATTATGCCGTGTATGAAATCGGTTCCGGCGAATACGAATTTCAATCTCACCTGTAAACTTGTTGAATTAGGAGAAATATTTGTCAATGAATATTCAAAGAAAACTTTTATTGCGGCGGCTCTTAGTTTTATTATCAGCCGTGGTTGCCTCGCTTACGTACGGAACTGCCGCTGCGAATGCTCATGAATCGCAGAAATATCAGCTTCGCGGGCCTGTGCCGGATCGAGTGGTCGTGCTGACTTTCGACGATGCAATTCTCAGCCATTACACCTATGTCGGGCCATTGCTGAAAAAGTACGGCTTCGGTGCAACCTTTTACATTAGCGAGCATCCGAATCCGCCCTTCGAGACCAATAAAGACAAATACATGGCATACGAGCAGATAAAATCGCTGTATGATATGGGATTCGAAGTGGCGAATCATACAAAAACACATGCTCATGTAAACAAAATCGACAAAGAGCGTTTTATTCGGGAGCTTGAATACATAGAGAATCGTTTCAGCGAGCTCGGCATCCCGAAGCCCGTCACTTTCGCATATCCCGGTTATGACACAGATCCCTCGGCATTGGAGACATTGACGGAAAAAGGATACATTTTCGCCCGAACCGGCGGCGATAAGCCGTACAATCCCGCCGTGGATAATCCTCTTTTAGTTCCGAGCTACACTACAAGAGAATCCAACGAAAAACAGATTTTCGACGCCCTCGGACAGGCTAAAAACGGAAATATCGTCGTATTGACAATACACGGTGTCCCCGACCTGGCGCATCCGCAGGTAACGACGCCACCGGAACTTTTCGAAAAATACATCAAATTCCTCCATGAAAATAATTATACCGTCATAGCCATGCGTGACGTTGCAAAATATGTTGACACTTCATCCCGGCAGGATTCTTCCGAAATCCGGCGGATAGTCGTAGCCGCAGACGGAAGCGGGCAATTCAAGACGGTTCAAGCCGCCGTCGATTCTGTGCCGCAGGGCAACTCGAAACCCGTCGAGATTCACATTAAACCGGGCATTTATAAGGAAGTTATCGTTGTGCCGAGAGACAAACGTTTCGTCCGTTTCATCGGCGAGGATGCTCAAAAGACGGTGCTAACTTATGATTTGTATGCTGGTATTCTCGGCGACGATGGCCGGCCGATCGGAACTTTTCGCACGTCATCTACGACGATTGTCGCCGACGATTTTTACGCTGAGAATATAACATTCGAGAATTCCGCCGGTCCGGTTGGCCAGGCCGTCGCCCTGACCGCAATCGGCGACAGGGCCGTATTTAGAAACTGCCGCTTTTTAGGTTCCCAGGATACACTGCTCGCACAGACGGGGCGGCAGTATTTCGAGAAATGTTTCATAGAGGGCCGCTGCGATTTCATATTCGGCGGCTCTACGGCGTTTTTCGAGAGCTGTCACATCAACTGCGTTCTCAAAGGTTATATCACCGCCGCCGCGACACCGCAGCACCAGCAGTACGGCTATGTCTTCTCGAACTGCAAAATTACCGGTGGGACGCCCGACGCTAAAACTTATCTCGGGAGACCGTGGCGGGATTATGCCAATGTCATATTTCTCAATACAGAAATGTCCGAAGTTGTCTATCCCGCAGGTTGGGACAACTGGCGCCAGCCGAATCGTGAGAAGACCGCCCGCTACGCCGAATATAACAGTACCGGCCCGGGCGCGAATCCGCAGGTCCGTGTGCCGTGGGCCCGTCAGTTAAGCGATGCCGAGGCTAAAGAGATAACACTGGAAAAAGTACTCGGAGGAACGGATGGATGGGACCCGAAGACCGGCAAAGTTCGCTTACCGTCGAAAGTAATCAAAACGCCAAATAACAATTCGACTCCGACAAAAACCACATACGCGCCAAGTGACGGCACTGTTTATATGTTCGCCTCTTGTAAAAACAACGGCGAGGATGGTCTTCACCTGGCATACAGCTCCGATGGCTTGAAATGGAGGGATTTGGGTGACATTTTTTTGAAGCCGGAAACAGGCGAAAAAAAACTCATGCTGGCTCCTTCAATTACTCAGGGGCCGGACGGGACGTTTCATTTGATCTGGGCAACCGGCTCCGGTGACAAAGGCTTCGGCTACGCCTGCTCGAAGGATTTGATTCATTGGTCACGGCAGAAATTCGTAGAGATAATGGCGCATCAGCCCCAAACGACTTACGTACTTGCCCCTGAATTGTTCTATGACGACACACAGCGGCAGTTTTTGATTATATGGGCGTCCACGATTCTGCCGAACTACTATCAGGCTTTCCAGGAGCCGACGAACGACAATTCCCGTCTGTGGCAGACAACCACGCGTGACTTCGAGACCTTCACGCAGGCCGAAATTTTTTTCGAACCGGGCTATAGTGTAAAAGACGGACTTCTTATCAAAGACGGCTCGCGCTATGCTCTTATACACAAGGACGATAGGTCGATGATGGAAAATCTCCGCGTGGCCTTCGGCGTAAAGTCCTCCGGCCCGTGGGGACAGTCTTGCGATCTTTTTACAGACGGCCTCAGCGAAGGCCCTTCGGTCCTGAGAATCGGCAGCGAATGGATTATCTATTACTACATGTACGAAGAAAACCGCTATGGAGCGATAAAAACCACCGACTTCAGGACATTCACCGATATTACCGTCGAATTGTCGTTTCCCGAAGACTACCACCAGGGCTCGGCTTTCGCCGCATCTATATTTATTCTTGAAGGACTGAAAAAAACAACATCTTAATTAAATTGAAAGGGCAAAAAATGAAACTCAGATTGTTAAGCAAAAAATTGTTCAAGAGATTATTCTTATTTTCTATTGTTTCACTGATTTATTGCAATCAGACATATTCGGCAGGCGCGGCTGCGAGGAATGAATCTTCCGTCAACCGAATGATTATTCACGCCGATAAAGGAGCCGAGCAAATCAGCAGGAATATATACGGCCATTTTTCCGAGCATCTCGGGCGTTGTATTTATGAAGGTTTCTGGGTTGGAGAGGATTCGCCGATTCCGAATACACGCGGCATACGCAATGATGTTGTTGAGGCGCTGAAAAAGATTAAGGTTCCTGTGCTGCGCTGGCCCGGTGGATGCTTTGCAGACGAGTACCACTGGATGGATGGCATCGGGCCAAAAGAAAAACGCCCCTCTATGATAAACACACACTGGGGAGGTGTCACTGAGAACAATCATTTCGGGACGCACGAATTTCTGGACCTTTGCGAGCAGTTAGGCTGTGAGCCCTATATATGCGGCAATGTCGGCAGCGGAACAATCCAGGAGATGCAGCAATGGGTAGAATACATAACCTTTGACGGCAAAAGTCCGATGGCGGATTTACGCCGAGCCAACGGGCGCGAGGAGCCATGGAAGGTCACTTTTTGGGCCGTAGGAAACGAAAACTGGGGCTGCGGCGGCGGCATGACTCCCGAGCATTATGCAAATCTTTATCGGCAGTTCGCTACCTACCTGCGTAATTTCAGCGATAACCGACTCTACAAGGTCGCGTGTGGACCGAGTGGCGGAGATTACCGCTGGACGGAAGTATTAATGCGCGAGGCCGGCGGCGGAAGACGTTCGAGGATGAACGGCCTTGCATTACATTATTATTGCGGTTCCGGCAGTCGCAGCCGCTCTGCTACACAATTCGATGAGATAGACTGGTTCGAGCAGCTCAGAAGAGCACTTCAGATTGACGAATTAATAACGGAACATTCCAAAATTATGGACCAGTACGATCCGAGTAAGCGTGTGGCATTGTTAGTTGACGAATGGGGCGCCTGGCATAATGTCGAGCCGGGAACGAATCGTGGATTCCTCTATCAGCAAAATTCTCTCCGCGACGCCCTTGTGGCCGGTGTTTCGCTCAATATTTTTAATAATCACTGCGACCGCGTGAAGATGGCCAACATCGCACAGATCGTCAATGTCCTTCAGGCGATGATTCTGACAAAAGGCGAACAAATGATTGTTACGCCGACCTATCACGTTTTTGAGATGTACAAGGTTCATCACGATGCTACACTGCTTCCGATTGATTTGCAGAGCACCGATTATCGTTTTGGCAACAATAGCATTCCGGCTGTAAATGTATCGGCATCAAAAGACGATTCCGGAACGATTCATATTTCGCTATGCAATCTGGATCCGGGTAATGCCGCTGAAGTTCGCTGTGCACTCGAAGGAGCCGATCCCAAGGGAATATCCGGGCGAATTTTAACTGCCGAAGCTATGACTGCTCATAATACCTTTGAGAATCCCAATGTGGTAAAACCTGTAACTTTCAGTGATTATAAGCTCGAAGGCAATATTTTAACAACGACACTTCCGTCAAAATCGGTGGTTGTGCTGGAAATTAAATAGGCATAACGCCCCGCGCTTGTTTTCCAAAAAAATAAGCGCGGGGCGATAACTTAAACAAACAGAAGCAGGCTCAGCGCCATAACAGCCATCCCCCCTACCAGGCCGTATGCGGCTAAATGGTGATGGCCGTATTCTCTTGCGGTCGGCAGCAGCTCGTCGAGCGATATGAAGACCATTATCCCCGCAACGGCGGCGAAAATCACCCCGAACATGACATCGCTGAAGAACAGAGAAATAATAACGTATCCTATCAGCGCTCCGAGCGGCTCGGCCAGGCCAGAAAGGAAAGAATAAATAAATGCCTTTTTACGACTGCCAGTTGCATAATATATGGGAATCGAAACGGCGATACCCTCGGGGATATTATGTATCGCAATCGCTATGCCTATCGCGACGCCGAGCCTCTTATCTTTAAGGGCACTGACGAAAGTAGCGATTCCCTCCGGGAAATTATGGACAGCGATTGCAATCGCCGCAAGCAATCCCATCCGATAGAGCTTGCGAAATTGCTCCGCCGACTCTTTTTCTCGCATTTCCTCCGCCCTGTGGACTTCATGTGGATTTTCAAAGTCCGGCACGAGCTTGTCTATTACACCGACGGCGATAATCCCGGCGAAAAACGAAAGCACCGTAACCCAGTACCCGCCGGCCTTGCCTAATTCTTCGGCGAGAGTTTCATGCGCTTTCGGAAATATCTCCACGAAAGAGACATATATCATAACGCCGCCGGAAAAGCCGAGAGCGGCAGAAAGAAATTTCGTATTTGTGCGTTTGGCTACAAAAGCCAA
>JAFGBG010000260.1 GCA_016933295.1 Sedimentisphaerales bacterium
ATCGCCGCCCCGGCGATAGCCCGCTTGCAGCAGACGTAAGGCGAAAGATCGTTAATCCACCCGATGAAGCTTAAACCGAAAAAGCACATCACCGAGAAACTTATTGCAACTGGTCGCGGGTGTATCAGCATATCTTTCTCACATTATTCCTAAAATAAATCAACGAGAAGCTATTGAAAATTCCTGCTCTTTTTGTTCTATCTGCGGTCTCGATTCGGCCTGACGAATAGATATTGTGTCAATCGGCTCCACTTCGGTCCCAAGAACAATCTCGTCGTAGGCAACAACCGATAGCATCGAAAGGGTCCTCGATAACATTACCGACAGCGGCGAACGTATTCTCGAATCGCACAATAAAACAACTTTCTGCCTCCCCTGATCCATAGCGGCCTTCCAGGACTGCGCGGTTTTTCTGCTTATATCCATCGCGGTTTCGGTCGGCAAGGCAAGGCTCATTCCGTCTTTGTCCTGCTGCAACGTCGAAGCTATTTGATGTTCCAGCGCGGGATCAAGAGTAATCGCCAGGATTTTGCCGGAGTCATCTTTATATTGTTCGGTGATCGTTCTGCTGAGGCGTTTGCGAACCATCTCGGTCAGTACGGCGGAATTCTTGGTCTTGCTCGCGTGCTCTCCAAGCGATTCGAGGATAGCGGTCAGCTCGCGAATCGGTATCCCGTCTTTTATGAGATTTTTCAGTACGCGCTGAAGCAGCCCTATGGGCACATCCTTGTCCGGGCCGATGACTTCCCCGACCAGGGACGGCTGGGTTTTGCGAAGTCTGTCAACAAGCAACTGAACATCCTCGCGGGTCAATAAATCTTCTGCGTGCTCGCG
This sequence comes from Sedimentisphaerales bacterium, assembly GCA_016933295.1. Lineage (GTDB taxonomy): Bacteria > Planctomycetota > Phycisphaerae > Sedimentisphaerales > Anaerobacaceae > JAFGPS01. The sequence continues at coordinate 835 of JAFGBG010000260.1, forward strand.
CAGCGTTTCGGATAAATGCGTGATAAATACTGATTCGGGGTCGATCACGGTATATCCGTTAACTTCGGCCTTTTCCTTCATATTCGGCGTAATCCACAGAGCCGGCAGTCCGTAAACCGGCTCGGTGGTTTTTATTCCATCGACTTTATTCTGCACGGTCCCCGGATCCATCGCCAGAAACATATCCGGCTCCAACCGGCCGCTTGCGACGGGAAGCTCCGCAATCCTGATTTCATATACCGACGGGTCCAATGTAATATTGTCACGCAAACGGACAAGCGGCATGATAATGCCAAGCTGCTGAGCAAATTTTCTCCTCAAGGCACCGATGCGATCGAAAATCGCGCTCTTTTTCCGCGGATCAACCATCGAGACCAGACGAACGCCGACCTGAACGGAAATACGGTCAACATCCAGCAGCTCCTCGATGGGCTGTTTTTCGGTTTTCGCCTGGGGGCTGTCGCTTTGTTTGACCTGTTGTTTCTTTTCATTTTTTGCCACGTTTCTGCCGCAAACCGCCGTTGCAATACCCAAAGCCAGAAAAGGTATTTTCGGCATTCCCGGCACAAAAGCCATCGCGGCGATAATTAAGGACGCAATGATTAACGGCTGGCTGGACTTGAGAAACTGCCGGGACAGGTCCTGGCCAACGCTGTAGCGCGACGATATTTTTGTCACCAGAAATCCAGAACTTACAGCGATTATGACGGACGGTATCTGACTTACAAGACCGTCGCCGATCGACAGAACAGAGTAGGTCCTGACAGCTCCGCCGATATCCATTCCCCTCGAATAGCCCATAGCTATACCGCCGACTATATTCACGGCGGTTATTATCAGGCCCGCTTTGGCGTCGCCGCGTATGAACTTGCTGGCTCCGTCCATAGCGCCGTAAAACTCACTCTCCTTAACTATTTTCGCCCTGCGTTCGTTCGCCTGGATTTCGGTTATCATCCCTGCGTTTAGGTCGGCATCGATTGCCATCTGCTTGCCGGGCATCGCGTCAAGTGTGAAGCGTGCCGAGACCTCGCTTATTCGCTCGGCGCCTTTTGTTATGACGATGAACTGGATTACAACAAGGATAAGAAAGATTACCAGACCTACCACAAAACTCCCGCCGGCAACGAAACTGCCGAAAGTCTGAATAATTTTGCCCGCGTTACCCTGTAAGAGAATCAACCTGGTCGAGGCCACATTAAGTGACAAACGGAAAAGAGTTACAAAAAGAAGCAGCGACGGAAATGTGGATAACTCCAGCGCTTCCTTCGACGAGAGAGTGACAATAAGCACCGCCACGGCAAGCGATATGCTGCAAGCCAGAAGCATATCCAGTATCGGCGTAGGCAAAGGAATAACGAGGGTTCCGAGCACCGCCATCAGGCCGAAAGCTAAAATAAAATTGCTATAACCGGCCATGGGTGTAGCTAAATCGCCCACCGGATTGGAGAGCCGTTTGTTCGTTTTTTCGGAACCTGCCATTACGATATAATCCTAACTCTATCCTTCATCGGTCTTGGCAACTGATTCGGCAATGCCAAGAATCTGCGTTATCTTTACTGCGAAGCGCTCGTCAACCACAACAACAGTCCCCGTGGCGAACTTGGTATCACCCAGGTACAAGTCGATAGGCTCGTCAATGGGTTTACCAAGTTTAACTACCGATCCCGGCCCGAGCCGTAAAAGCTTCCTCACGGGTATTTCCGTCTGGCCGACCGTAACGGTAATCGGTACGTTCATATCCAGCAGGATATCTATACTCCCGGCAGGTCCGGCAACATCCGTCTCGGCCGTTTCCGAGAATTCTACCGACTGGGCCTGTTTCTTCGAGTCTTCCTGCCGCTCTTCGGTCTTTTCTTCTACTGCCTGAGCTGCTTTTGCCATATCTATATTTTCCTTCTATTCAACAATTTTTCTCATCCAGGTTTCAGGCCGTCTTTTTAACTGCCGTTGACGAAATTGTTACGGCATATTTACCGTTCGATTTTACAGGCCAGCCACAACAGACGGTCTGGCCGTCCAGAATTACTTCCAAAGGCTCGTGCACCTTTTTATCCAACAGCAACACATCGTTAACCTGCAGATTCATCATCTCCTCGAAACTAAGCTCGGCACAAGCCAGTCGAACGGAAACGCAAACGGACAACTGCTCCAGGTGCTCACGAATCATTCCGGATATATTTTCTTTGGATAACCCGGAAACAACTTTTTTTTTCGTTCCGACTACCGGCTCCAGCTTACTGCAGGGAACTAAAAAGAAAGCCTCGTTACTTACGCCGTCATCAGGTTGTTTTATGTTAAAAGAAATCTTGCACAATTCCTCCGCCGCCTGTATTTCAAGAGGAAATTGCCCGCTTACCAATCTTTCCGCCGGCTGGAGACTGCCGTCCGAATAAGTTTGTGAAAAAGCCGAAACAACGGCGGACGCCAAATCCAATAAAAGTGATTTCTCCAACTCGGATAGCTGCTTTTCCCCGCTTTCCTGTGATTCGTCATCACCAAGCAATTGTTTTGCCCATACAACGGCGGTTGGCTCAGGTATGCCAAGCAAACCGAGACGATTTCCTTTATCGGAATCGAAAGCCAGGTAAAAAATCTCTCGCTCATCTTTCGAGGATTCTTCAATATAGTTATTTACAAAGTATTGTTTGGCTGATACGACCTCGGCCTCGAACGTACTGCGGCAAAAACTGGAAAATTTTTCGGCAACAGCCGCGGCAAGATTTTCCGTAAAAACACCAAGTCCGGCAAGCTGCTTGCCGTTGAAATAATGAGGCTCTCGCCAGTTGTGCTCCCTGGTTTCGATCTGCGAGTCTTCGGTGTTCGCTCTCGAACCGACGGCCGAAAGCAACTGTTGTATTTTTTCTTTAGTCAAATTGTTGGAAACTACATTGCTCATTGTACGGCGAAATTTCTAAAAAGAATATGCTTTATCCTGGGTTTGGAATCGGGAAACAGTTTATCGTTAAAACCTTCGCGTATCTGCGACTGGACGCTCTTGAGATTTTTATCCCCTCTTATATCGTCGAGGGCCAAACCGGCAAGATAAACCGTAAGCCAGTCGGTCAGGATAGGTTTATACTCTTCAAGAAGGGCCGTGCCGTCTTTTTTAGACAATTCGGAGCTTATTTGAAGCGTTATCGAGAGGCTGATATAACGTGCGACACTCGGCTCATTGAGATTTGCCACTACCGGCTCCAAATCATAATACCAGACATCTCCGGAACTGTCTTCGGAATCTTCATCTGATTTTGCATCATCCGTTTTTGCAGAATCAACGGCCTTCGGCTCAGACTCGGGCATCTCCGACGGTCCGGCGAGCAATCGACCAAGGCCCAGGCCGGCACCGGCAGAAATCCCCACTACAACAATTATTATCACAACCGGAAGCATGCGGCCAATCAGAGACTTTTTCTCACCTTTTTCCGCCTTGGTCTCTTCTTTGGAATCCTGCTTTTTTGTATCGTCTGTGTCTGCCATTTATACACCTCATTTACTTATATTAAGGGCCTTATTATGCCGGCTGCAGGCTGCCCTCTTTGCGATAACGATGTATCCTGTCCCGCAGCGTTCTGTCACTGATACCCAGAACCTTTGCGGCTTTTGTCTGGTTACCTCCTGTCCGGCGTAAAGTCTCAAGTATCGCCCGTCGCTCCACCTGCTCGAGAGGCAATCCCCCGAGTCCGAATTCGTCATCCTGCTCCATGGAAGGATTTTCCTGGGAATACCCTTCGAAAGACGGCAAACTAAAGCTGCAGGACGGTTCTTTGTATTTACATTCCTGCTGCCGGAGCGGCTGCAATTCGTCAAAAAGCCACGAAACATCGGCCAGCGATAAAACCGGCCCTACCCCAAGCATCAAAGACGTGCGAACAACGTTTCGCAGTTGTCTTACGTTACCCGGCCAGTGATATTTGGAAAAAATCTCCATCATTGCCGGATCGATATCCGTGATGTGACGCTGCACCTCTCGTGAATACAGGTTGACAAAATACCAGATGAGGTCCTGCAGGTCGTCCGAACGCTCCCTTAATGGAGACAAAGTCAATCTTACTGCGTTCAGACGGTAATAAAGGTCCCGCCGGAAACGGCCTTGCTCAACTTCCCTTTGAAGGTCTCTGTTAGTGGTGCTTATTATTCTGACATCGACCCTGACACTTTCATTTCCGCCGACCCGCTCGAAATCCTGCTGTTCGAGCACTCGCAGTAGTTTTGCCTGGAACCTTATTGGAGTTTCCGTAATTTCATCCAGGAGCAATGTCCCGCCGTGCGCCATCTCGAATCTGCCCTTTCGCCGGGCATAAGCACCGGTAAACGCGCCCTTTTCGTGCCCGAAAAGCTCACTCTCCAGGAGCGAGTCGCTTAAAGCCGCACAATTAATCCTGACATACGTGCCGCCGGTTCTCCTGCTTTTATGATGGATTAAATAGGCAATCAGCTCTTTGCCGGTCCCGCTTTCGCCGCTGATTAATACAGGGGCCGAGGTTGGTGAGATTTTTTTTGCCAGCTCGACGGTTTGATTGAGCTTTACGCTCCTTCCGACGATCTGGTAGAGACATCGAACACCGTCATGCGCCGAATCTATCGTAGAGTAGCCGTGGTTTGGAAGAAAAGTATCCAGAAGCATTTCCACCTTTTCGCGTTCGAGAGGTTTGATTAAAAAGTCACAACAACCCCGGCGAACGGCCCTGACCGCCCTTTCGATAATCTGCCGCTGGTTCTGTAAACATTCCAGCCGGGCTTGTTCTATCATAATAACCGGCAGCTCCGGTGAATTTTCCCTTATTTTTTCAACCAGCTCAAAACCATCCCCGCCTTTATTCGATGATTCCGGTTGTCCTCCGATTGCGTCACCGGCAAATACAAGGTCACAACTGCCTTTGTTGATGAAATCTATCACACTTTCCTTCTTACTGATAATGTGTCCCCTGATTCCCTTGCGGGCCAGAATTTCAAGTAAAAAACGAGTCGTTTGTGAATCATTATCCGCAATCAATACATTTGCGATATTCTCTTTGTTTATCTGTTTTTGATTGGTTTTTAAGTTTTTCTGTTGTTGCATAATCAATTTTTCTCTGAAGAAAACTACTGCATTATTCCGAGATTTTCTGCTTACTGTCTTCAATCAATTTCTGCGGATTGTCCTTTTGATACCATGTTATTAACTGATTTTGAATCATCGCCATCTGCGCCCATAGTGAATCGGGATATTCCGTAACGAGCCGACTGTACATTTTCGCCGCTTCGGTCATATCATTTTTTCGCAGACAATTTCCGAGTTGAAATAAAATCCAGGCTCTCTCTGCGGCGGAATTCGGGCTGTTAAGAGACGTTCGACTGAGAGCTTCCTTATAAAACAACACCGCTTCTATATAATTGCCGTTGTGAAACAGAACCTCTCCCAATTCGAAAGGATTGTCTATTTTCTGAGGATTTTCGGACAGCCCTCTGAGCACTTGCATTGTTTGCTCACTTATCGGCGTGTAAGGCAATTGCGGCTGAAAATCCTTTTTCTGAACCTCAGGTTTATCTTTTACCCGGGGAGCTTCATTGGGTTCGGTTACAACCGCCGTATCCGGAGTAATTTGTTCGGCCGTTTTTTCCTGAGGCGAAACTTCGATTGCACGAACCTGCTCGATTAACCGTTTAAGCTCGTTTTGTTGTTTGGGTTCTTCCTTCTCCGTAAGCGGAGCAATGTCGGCACTCCGCAATTGACGCATGAGCTTTTCGCCCGAATCATTCGGATCGGAGATGCTCTGGGGAAGCACATATTCCACTAATTTATCGGATTGCGCGAAAGCGGTGCCGGTAACAAAGGCCAAAAAATCGAAGGGTAAAAGCGAAAAACAATATATACAAATACAATACTTCAAAGCCGAAGTTATAAAATTCGAATTACAGATGTTTTTCAGGCATCTATTTTTCATATTAATCACCACTGGTTGGACAGAGCCATCGCCGCTTTGTCATAATCTTTCTGCCGATTGTACGCCGTTGCCAGCATTTTTAATGTTTCCTGTCTGGTATCATCCGGCAGGTTCGTATCCAAAAGCTGCAAACTGACGGAAATCGCCTCGGAATTCTTGCCGAGCATCAAACAAACATTAATCAGCTCGCATGCGGTTTTTTGCGCCAGAGGTCCGGGCTCCGCCGAACGAAGGACGGCGCTGAAGTTGCCGCGTGCAAGCTCCAAATCACCGTTGGCAAGATAACACTGAGCCAGCTCGAAAGTCAGTTTTACGTTTAATTTGGGATCGGTGACATATTCCGCCCGATTACGAAGAGAATCGATTGCCGCATCGACCAAACCCAGCATTCGATAGATTTTGCTTTTGAGCAGCAGCATATCGACGGATTGTTCCTCCGAAAGAGCAACCTCGCGGGTATTTTCCAGCGCGTCAAGGGCCTCAAGGAAGTTCTCCTGCTCAATATGACCGTCAACAAGGGCCTTTATCGCTTCGACGTACTGCTCTCTCGAATTTTGCTCGGTCAATGCGTACTGAAAAGCCTCCGAAGCCTGCTCGTACTTTCCCAGCGCAAGATTGGTTTTGCCTAAGAGAAAATAAGCCGAATATAAATAATTACCCCGCCCTCCCTTTGCCAAATCGATATATCGCGTCAGCCATTTCGCAGCGTCCTGATACGCTTCTATCTGGTAGAAACATCCCGCCGCTCCGAAAGCGGATTCTGTTTTCGAATCTTCGGACAATCCGAAATTATATACCCTGCTGTAAAGTTGTGCCGCTTCCCCGTTCAGCCCGGCCATTTTAGTTACGTCGGCCAATCGCAGGTAAGCCCGGCAATATATTTCAGCATCGGGATATTGTTCGATAAGCTGTCTCAAATCCTCGCGGGCGCCCTGATAATCGCGCAGCTCGGTTTTTATTTTGCTCGAGTGTAAAAGGGCAAACGGAGCGAGGGCCGTCTGCGAAAACCGGTTGGCAACCAGTTTGTATTCGGCAATCGCTTCCGCCGACCTGTCGGTTTGTGATTGCAGCAGCCCCATCGCAAAATGAGCGTTTCCCAGGCGCTCTTCGTTGTTAAACATGAGAATATATTTCAGCCAGAGAGAAATCGCGTGGCGACCGAGAAACAGGACATGCTCGTTCAAAGAAGAATATTCGGCGGGATTGTATATTGTCACCTTTTGTCTGCCGGAATCTTCTTCCGAACGCGCCAACAGTCCGGTGCAGCCGGCAGCAATCAGGACGATCTGCTGGGAATTCAAACTCGGCAGATACAAAGTCGCCGGGCTGAGACGGATTACATCCGGCTCCGGATTCAATCCGGATTCCCGCTCGAAAATCCAGTGGATATCGATATCCGCGTCGGCGGCGAATTTTGCCAACAGCTCTTCAATCGGAGCACCGTATGACGCCACGGACCAGCGGGGCAAAACGTTTCTGTCTTCGAGCCGGGAAATTTTTGGATCGAGCAGGCCCGTGCCGATGTGCTCGGAACCGGAACTTAAAACGGCGCGCAACTGCGGCTCGCTTAAGTCGGTAAACGGTTCCATGGAAATGTTCGGCTTGCTCCATAAAGAATCGGGTATGTCACTGTCTGCGTTGCTCAGCGAAAGCACATAACGGCTCAGGCACTCGGCGGCAAGAAAATAACAGTCACACTCGAACGCCATCGTCCAGTCGTGGTCGAAATCGACCGCCTTGATTAACGCCAGCGCCTTATAAGCCCTCGTCCTTGCGTGCAAATATCTTTTTCTCCGTATTTCGAGCATGCTGAGATGGTAATTTGCGAGTACCCTTACAATCGGCGAAGGGCTGTCGGTTACCAATACGAAAAAGCGGCTCGCATTTTCATAATCTTTGGCATTTTCCAGACAAAGCGCCATTTGCAGCCGAAGAAAATCTCTCAGCATCACCTCGCTGACGGGCATAGCCTCGTAAAGCTGATTAAAGACGGTGTAAGCCTTGTTATAGTCCTTCGATTGAAAAAAGTCCCGGGCAACTTTCAACGATAAAGGCTGTGACGGCGGAAGATTGCCGGAAGATTTCAACATTTTAACTTCCGCGGCGTTCGAGGAATCCGCCGCCGCTTTCGATAAATCCGATTCCTGCCGTCCGTCAACAGGCGCCTGGCCGGCGGAAATTGACGTTGGACCGTTGATTGTTCCCGACTTTTGCCCGAATAAAACGTAAAGAAGAATCGTTGTAACCAAAATTATCCCCAAAGCGATAACTTTCTGGAGCAATGTAAAATGCCTAAGCCTATTTTTGCCGGGCAGAGACTGTCGAATTCCGGCGGTTTTCTTCGCATCGGAAATCTTCGACTCAGACAGCAGCTTGTAGAAATCCTCGTCGCCGTTGAAAATCTCGTGCTCGGTAAGCTCTTTATGGGATTTTGGCGTCGTGGCCGCCTTTGGTTCGGTCTGTTTTTTGCGCACTTTTTTCTTAACCGATTTCTTTACCGATTTGCGTTCCGGTTGCGCCTCGGATTGTTTGATTTCCTGATCGTCTTTTTGTTTTCTTTCGACCATAACTACCAGCATCGCTCCAGAAACAGTTTTGAAAAACTTTTTCGACCGTCCAAAATAACCTGAGAGCGATTAACTTTTCAAAAATCGACAACTTCTTATCGAGAAGCCGGACTTATCCTTACTGTAGCGAACAGCAATAACTATGCCAGATACGGCGGCAAGCGTAAAAGTCGCCGCTATCGGGGCCAAAAGCGTGAAAAATATGTTACCTTCGTCGAAAATGTATTATAGTCTCGAATTGGGATGTCGGTATTCTATACAAACCGACAGATTTTCTGACATGTTAAACACTACCGATAGCTTTCCGGCGGTTAAGCGTAAGAAAAAGACTCGAGTTTCTCAGGTGTTTGTTGATTGTCGCCCGCTGCGGCAAAAGATTCTTTCTCGATATTATATTGCTTGACCTTGGCATAAAGGGTCGCTCTTGTAATGCCGAGCAGACCTGCGGCTCGTGTCTTTTGCCAGCCGGTCTTCTGTAAGGCCCGACAAATCAGCTCGCGCTCCGCTTTTTCAAGAGAAAAATCAGTAACCGCATCGGATTTCGAGCTTTGAGTCGTTTCACATATTTGCGCCGAATCAAATATTATCCCGTTAAGGCCTATCTTGTCCGTCGTTTCAAGCATGATCGCCCTGTCTATCACGTTGCGCAGCTCACGAATATTACCCGGCCAATCGTGTCGCTCAAGCGACTGAACCGCCAATGTCGTCAGGGACGTTATTTTTCCTTTTTTATCCGGGCAGATAGTCGAAGTTTTAAGAAAATAGTCGGCCAACAGCGAAATGTCGTCTCTGCGTTCAGGTGACCTCAAGGGCGCCGTTATTATTGGACTTATATTAAGACGATAGTAAAGGTCGCGTCTGAAGCGGTTGTCCTCTACTTCTCGTTTCAGATTTCGATTGCTTGCGGCTATTATCGTGGCGTTGCAGGCGATATTCTTTGTCCCACCGACCTTTCTGAATTTTTTCTCCTCGAGCACACGAAGTAATTTGGCCTGGAGATTCATCGGCATCTCGCTTATCTCGTCGAGCAGCAAAGTACCGTCGGCGGCTAACTCCAGCAGACCTGTCTTATCACGATCAGCACCGGTGAAAGAGCCTTTCACATGCCCGAAAAGCTCGCTTTCCAGCAAATTCGCCGTTAAAGCAGCGCAATTAACGGCTACAAACGGCTCGTTCGGATGCCTTAGAACATGTATTGCTTTTGCAATAAGCTCTTTTCCGGTACCCGTTTCTCCGAGCACAAGTACCGGATTACAGCGGCTCGAAGCCACGAGCCTGGTCATTTTAAGGGTATTCAGAACAGATCTGCTCTTTCCCGCCAGAGAAACAGCGGCTGCAAGCTCATTCGCAAAGAATTGATTTTCCTGCCCCTCTGCGCCCTTCCGGTTCCCAACGGCTTCATTTTTTATTTTTCTGATAATCGCCTGCAGGTGTTCGTAATCCTGCATTCCCTTTATATAGTCATATATTCCCAGTTCCGAATAATCGCCGGGAATTCTTTCTTCGCCGCTGTCACTGGTGCCTATAAGAACAACCGGGATGTCGTTTGGATTTTTTTCAGTATTATCGATAAGCTCGCGCACCAAATCGACATTCAGCCTGTCGTCGTAAAGTATCAGATTCGGATTTACGGTTTGAATGACTTCGAGAGCATCCGCGGGATCATCTGCGGCAAATACTTCATGGCTGCATCTATGAGCTAAGTTCTGGACCTCGGGGTCCCTACTTACTGTAACGATTCTATTTAAATTCATCAATTCAGAATCTGTATGTCTAACCCGTATTGTTTTTCCCTGTTCACTAAACACATAAGTAACGGACCTCTGTAAAGCCATAAATCGACAGTCTGAGACCTTCTACTTTAATTTTTTTTATGGGACCGCCCAATAATGTCACTGTTTCTCTAAAATAAAAAAACAAACGCCGGAAACAGACATTTTTATTGGACATTCGCAATGTTTTCGGACTTAAATCTTTTTGCCGGATGTATGACAAAATAAAAAAATGAAACCGCAAACAGGTAAATCTTATGGGACGTCAGGGCGGTGACAATTGCTCTTAATTCGCAGCAAAAAAATTCATTCATTACGACGGACAGACCGGGACACTTAAATAGAACAATCAACGTTTTTTTACTCAGAAAGATCGATTATAATAAGCTACCGTCATAAGTTAATATGTAATAAAAACCTACCGCAGTTCCTCATTCCTGCAAAAAAGGTTAGGGCATGGCAGTACGAGTCGGTCGGTTTGAGTTTTTACATAAAAACATATCAGGAATTTCGCCGGTAAATCCGTGCAAAGTAATAAGAATTTGGTATTATAGCATAGGCACGCTCGGTGGCACAGCCATGTATTTAATACGGGAAATGCCGGTTACTAACAGTTGAATTATTAAAGGGAACTTAAGTTGAATATTATTATTCGAAATGAAAAGAAGTCGGATTTTGAAGCAATATCGGAAATAACAAGAGCGGCTTTCGAGAATGAGCCGCACAGTAATCAAACGGAGCAGTTTATAATTACTGCTTTGCGGGCCGCCCGCTCACTTACAGTTTCGCTGGTCGCTGAAATGGAAGGAAAAGTAGTAGGTCATATTGCTTTCTCTCCCGTGACTATAGACGGCAGGAACTGCGATTGGTACGGTCTTGGCCCGATTTCCGTATCACCTGAGCACCAGAGACAGGGCATTGGAAAATCTATGATCCAAGAAGGATTTCGATTATTAAAAAAATCAGGTGCGAAAGGCTGTGTCCTTGTGGGTGATCCCGGGTACTACAAACGTTTCGGCTTTAAAAATCTCCCTTGTTTGATTCTTGAAGGCGTACCTCCTGAAAACTTTCTTGCATTACCATTCGGGGAAAACAATGCTCACGGAATTGTGGTCTTCCACGAAGGTTTCGGCGCCACGAACTAACCTGAACCTGAAATTGATTCAAAACCAATATTTTGAATAACGGTGGATGGGACAATTTATATGCAATTAATCAATTCGAGCCGACTTCCAGTTTAGCCGGGCCGATTGTTAGCACGGTAAAATCACCGAATATATTTTTTCGCAGGAACTCGATGACCGAATCGACGTTCGTCGCATCTATGCCGCTTTTAATTTCATCCAGACTGCGTATTCTGCCAAGAACGTAATAATCGCCGGCGATAGCCCCCGCACGGCTGCTCGACGACTCACTTTGTAATATCAGCGAGCTTTTCAGACCCACTTTAGCTCTGGCGATTTCTTCTTCTGAAATACCTTCGCGAAGCCGCTCAAACTCTCCGATTATTACATCCAGCGTTTCCTGGGCTTTGTCGGGCGTTGTGCCCGCGTAACACATAATACCGGCGGCATATTTGAGACTGTGATACCTGGCTCCGATAGCATAGCATAATCCCCTCTTTTCCCTGACTTCCGTGAAAAGTCTTGCGCTCATTCCGCCGGAAAGAACGGAAACCGCCACCCTGGCATTATAGTAATCGTCATCCGACGGCCTGACCGTCTCGGTCATCAGGGCGATATGCGTTTGCGCCCCGTCGTTTTTAATGTGCAGATATTTGCCGGAATTTTTTTGCACTCTAAAGTCGATCTCATGCGGTTTTGTTTCAATACCGGCGAATAAATTTTCTATCTGTTCGCAAATGCGGCCAAAATCATACTTGCCCGCGACGGAAAAAATAGTCCCGGACAGATTGAATTTATCCTTCAAGATATTTCTTGTCTTATCGGCGGTTAAATCCTGTAATTGCGATATCTCCCCGAGGGTACTGCGGCCCAAAGGACTCGGATAAAATTGCTCCCTTAGCTTAAGCATAACTTTATGCCGGGGATCATCATCCAATGAAAGCACCTCGTCAACGGCCAGTTGTCTGGCCGGCTCGAACTGCTCGTCCTGCAAACGGGGCCGAAGTATTACATCGGCATATAATTCCAGGGCCTGCTCAAGATTGCCCGCTTCCAGCGAAGCGCCGATTGAAATATGAGAGCTGCCGATTGAGCGGCTGCGAACCAAACCAAGCCCGTCGATGGCGTCACTTAGCTGCCTGCTGTCTTTGTCGCCCCCGCCTCTGAAAATCCAGTCGGAAATAACGTTCGCCGCTCCGCAGCAACCTTCGGGTAATAATGCCGCCCCGGCAGGAAGCATAAAACCGAAAGCGACCGATCCTACTGCTTCCATAGGCTCGCCAAGAAGTACCATCCCGTTTTTCAGAACATGCATGTCAAATTCGCCCGTCATTTTCGTTCCTCAACAATTTATACAAAATCAGGAATCCACCAAAACCGTATGCTACAAAAATACGAAGGGATTCTAACTGCAAATGCGGATAATTTCAATAACTAAAAGCCAATTCCTCCTATGCGGCAATCAGAAATCAGCGATAAAAGTATATGCGTTTTTATTATGAACATCTCTACATTCGAACCTTGACGCCAGAAACGCCTCTATATGCACTATTTGAACCGTCGAAGCATACCGCTCGAACAGCTTTTTGGTCGCAGATACGCTCAGTTTATTCCAGTGATAATCGTCGACGTTTTGAACGATGTGGTCTTTGTCTTCGTGCATATTAAAAAAACCGATGCATATACTGCGACTTGTAACGCGGCAGATTTCAGAAACGGCAATCTCTAACGCATCGAGTGAAAAATGCTCGAATAAATCATGCACAAAACAATAATCGAACGCATTATCTTCCGCCGGAATTTCAAAAACATTGCCGACTCTGAAATCTATTTCCGGAAACATCTGCCTGGCATTGCGGATATTTTTCGCACACAGGTCGAATCCCGTGTAATTAATAAACCCGGAGATTCCGAAGGAATCGATAAACCGGTAATCATTGGCCGAGCCGCACGCCGGTTCGAGAACGGAGATTTTTTTGGATTTTTCCTCGGCTAAAAGCTCGGACCAGATTCTCTGGAAAGTGGTCATAATATACTCAGGAACAGGTTCATCAGTACTCTCAACCGGGGCCCAATTCAACAAATCGCAGATATAATTAGGCAACGCCAGTCCGGCGAAAGTTTGTGATATATACGAAGGGATTTCTATTCCTTCGGCGTTTTTTTGTCCTGAAATAAGGGCATAGAGAACCGCCTGCAACCGGTCTGTCCTGACCTGCCGCTTGAGCAGTTCCAGCAGCCAGTTGACCACCAGACCAAATCGCAGCTCATGCTCGGCAAGATCGGCGAATTTTTCGCCGAACAGCTTCTCTACAAGCCAGTGCCGGCTCAAAATGCTCTGGATATTGATACGAGGGTCCTGCACATCTTCGACAAGATAGTTACGAAGCGTCGTTCTGTCATGTTTCGACCACGACTTTAAGAGTTTCTCTGTTTCCAGCCTGAAACGGTCTTCCATGTGCATCACTATCTAAGGATTTTAGGAGTCGAAAAATATACCTACACAAATAAAATCGAATTCTAACAATATACGGCGAGACTACAACTATGAAATCAAGATGTGCTTTTATATAAAAAAAGCTGCCGGAGGAGTTTCTCACGACAGCTTTACGGATTGCTATTTATTTGAAACGGCGGATTATTCAATCTCACGCGACAAACCGTACGGGCCGTGAACTACACAGGTAGATTTGCCTCCTAACCGGCGGAACTGAATAATCATTTTTTCTTCGGTCTTTTTGCCGTTCTGTAATTTTAATATAACTGGAACTGCCGCAATCGTACCGAGCTTGGAGTGGCCGGTTTTAAGTATCTTGCCGATTTTTACAATCTCTGTAATGCGGTCGTCTTTGTCCGGTTCAAAAACGATGGAACGTATAAAATCATCTCCTAAGTTTCGGCTTAGAGGAGCAATTTGCCTGAGCTGGTCGAGGTCCTGGTCAATGACTGCCTGGAACAATATACGTACTGTTTTTTCCGCGGCTTCCTGCTGTGATAGCCCTTCGATTGAAATCCCATCCCGTGGATTACTCAACGCACTGACATTTTCATCGGGAATCGTCAAAGGCTTCTCCGTGTATGTCGGCTTGCCCGGGATATTAACTTCGAAGAAACTATCAGGCAGATTTTCATAATAAGTAATCTTAAAAGCCTCGAATGCAGGCTGGCCGCTGCGGTCCAGATTTGGCCATTGCTTAAAGGCCACCGGCAGCTTACTTTCGAGATCAAACTCAATCATCCAGGATTGGGGGCCATTCGAATCTATCATACTGCATATCATCGTAACACGTTCCCGCCCTGTAGCGGGATCTTTGCCGCGAATTGTTTCGGTATTGTCGGCCTTGCTGAACATTTCCAGCAATTCAGGTCCGAGCCACTGAGAAAAACCAAGAGTGATGGCGTTTTCGAAGTAAACCGTGTTCTGACCGGGTTCGTAGTGGTAAGTAGAGCCGTCCTTTGTCCAAGTGATCGCACCTTGACTGTTTCGCACAACTGAATCCGTAGAATAGGAACCGGTCTCATCAGAACGCATCCATATTTCCGCCGTACCGCCCGGATATGCACCGACGACATATACCGCCTTCAAGTCCTTGAGAGCTTCGATGGTATCGGAAAGTGCCCACGCCGGTGCGTTAAATTTGTCGATGACAAGAAGTGATAACACAACAGCGATTATTATAAACGTTGCGACTAATTTGCTGATGTTGTTTTTCATAATAATTCTCCATATATTCGACCATGTAAAAGCCGATTGTTGATTTTTTGTTTTTCCCATCGCATTCAAGATATCTTCGAGAATTTCTTTATCTTTCTGCGCGTTGGTATTAAAAGGAATATTTTGAATCTTCTTTTCAATATTTTCCGACGGCCTCATTTTTTCACCTCGCCGTTTAACAATGACCGCAGTTTTTCAAGCCCGTAGCGGTACCGGCTCTGGACGGTGTTTATTGAAACGTTCAGGGATTTGGCTATTGCCCTGAATTTCATTCCACCCTGCACGTGCAGGATTACGGCTTCGCGCTGGTCGTAAGGAAGCTGTGACAGTGCGAAATTTAGTTTATCCAGCTCTTCGTTGCGGATAATCCAGCCTTCGGGTAAATTAGAATCTTTCACCGAGGATTCAGCCTCATCGAGATTTACGGTCCGCCGACGCTGTGTGGCCCGGTTACTGTTACGAATTCGATTTGTCACACACGTTGCCAGGTACCCTTTGAGATTACCGCCGAGTTTTAGCTGCCCGGGCGACTGCGCCAGCGAGACGAAAACATCGTGCACAACGTCCTCGGCAACACTGGTCTGGTTCGAGAGCCCACCGGCCATCCTGAGCAGATTATTCTTGTACTTTTCGTAGATGCGTGCCAGTGCGGCCTTCTCGCCCAGTTTGAATTTCCAGATAAGCAGCTTATCTTCTAACATTGGCATCTCAATTTACAACAAAAGATACGATTAATCGTCATTTATAATACAATTTGATCCCACATTTTAGTCTAAAATCATCCTCTTTTCACAACGAAAAAAGGCCGGACTGAATCGACCCGGCCTTAATGTTTTTCGTATTAAGCTAAAATGTCGGCGTTATTTTATCAATTCCTCGAAGTGGTTTTTATCTAAGATAATCTCGATATGACCGTCTGCGAAACCGACTATGGCGCCATCGGCCGGCCATTTTTCGAATATTTGATACAAAATCATCTCCCTTAACGGATCGGAACCTTCACGTGGTGGACGGTATCGCATCAAAACGGGACCGTTCGGATTATCTTGAGAAGTTAACAAATTTTTAAGTATTTGATCTGTGATGCCTACAGCTTTAAGCTCACTTAATTTTTTTGGGTATTGACCATTTCGTTCCGAAGCATATATAAAACAATTCAATAGTAAATGCCTCATTTTCGTAGAAATTCTGCTTTGAGCATCCGAGTAGTTTGAACTTCCCTCCGTGAAAGTGTAATCCTCAGGCGGTTTGAGACTGAACAGAGAATCATTCAGTTCTGTATCTATTTTAATTTCTGTGTATGTTATCGGCGGGTGATTCTGCTCCGGCCAGGTATGTTCGATTTGAACAGGTAACTTAGTCTCAGGATCAATCCAGACTGTCGTGACACGGTTATCCTTAGTCGATCTAAGCATTCGTACGGAACGGCCGCTAAGTGTGACCATGCCAATATCCTCGACAGCTCCGGCCGCCAGATCGAGCAACTTATCACGAAGACGCGTATATAGTTGAGTCTGTACCAGCCTGCCGGTGCCGGGGTCAATATTGTATTCGTAACTTATGTCGGACAGCACTGCTGTTTTTTCAACCGGATTGATAACCAGGCATTGACGCTTACCATAATCAGTGATTGTTATTTCTCCGACGAATCTGGATGTCGGTGAAGTTAATTTGACATGGCGTTCGAGGTTCGGCTCTTTGAACATTCGCTTGGACTTGAAGAGAAATTTTCCTTCGTTCTCTCCATCTTCGTAAGCCATCTCCATAATCCTTATGCAAGAAAAGGTGCGTGCTTGTTTGACATGGTCCATCGCCGCGGCAAATGCGGTATTTGCTCCGTCAATCGGTGTTACAACAAAATTGATTCCAAGAATTATCGCGAAGATTATAATCGCGGCGGCGGTTAATTTTATTTTTCTGCTTTGCATAATTATTCTCCATATATTCCGCTTGGAATAAGCTGATTCTGTATCTTTTAACTCATTAAGTGCCGCTTGCGCACCTGCAAGGATGCGGTTTTTGTTTACGGCATTTTTTTTGATTCGTATATTTTTTGCTAATCGCTCTATATCTTTTGAGGATTTCATAATAATTCGCCTTTATTCAAAAGAGACCGGAGTTTGTCGACTGAGTAACGATACCTGCTGCGTACCGTGTTTACCGAGACATCAAGAAGCCCGGCGATCCGTGGGAAATTCAGTCCGCCCCGTACGTGCAGGACGAAAACTTCCCGCTGCTGATAAGGCAGTTGCACCAGAGCATCCAAAAGTGCCGCCGCCTGTTCATCTTCGATCAGCCTGGCGAGAGGATTATCCCTTTTTGCGGGATTCTCGAATGTATCCGGCTGACAATCCGGTTTTCTTTCCTGTTTACGCAGGTAATCTCTGGCTCGATTTGCCACGCAGCACATCAGATAGGCCTTTAGATTGAAGCGAATCTTCAGGCTCCCGGCATTGCCGACGAGCCTGACGAAAACATCGCTAAGGCAATCCTCGGCCGCATGGATATCGGATAGAAGAGATGCCGCTACGGCGAGTAAATCATCCGCGTACTTTTCGTATATAAGCTGCAGAGCGTCGGAATCTGCGGCACGCAGGCGTCTCAGCAGGATTCTATCTTCCAGCATCGATATCGTTCCTAAATGCCAAATAAAATTGAACGTTCAACTACTGATATGACGATTCAACAACTCAAACCAGTCTAAAGAAAATCGAAATTTTTTACCAGATTTTAATCCGGCTTGGTTCAATATTTGGATTGACGATTTCAACACGTTTGGGTAAATAATAAACAATAATCTGCCTGAAATACAAAATGGAAAGGACTAAAATGAAACGAAACGCATTTAAGATGAAGCTATCGAGCGGCGATGTTGCCGAATATAAGAAAAGACACGACGAAATCTGGCCGGAGCTGGTGGAGGTGCTCAGAAAGGCCGGTATAAGCGATTATTCCATCTATTACGATGAAGAAACACAAACTCTTTTCGCCTTCCAGAAACTTACCGATGATAACACAGCGGACGAGCTGCCGCAAAATCCGGTCGTGCGTAAATGGTGGGACTATATGAATGACGGCATAATGGAATACGATGAAAAAGACGAACCCGTTTCCATCCCGTTAGAAGAAGTTTTCCACATGGATTAGAGAAAAAACAGATCCGGAAATATCCGTCGCATACAATTTTAAAGAAAAAAAACGCTACTAAGCCAATCAGCCCGGCAGCGTTTTTTTTGTACAGTTATGCTTTGATTTAATCCACGACGCCCTTTTCCTTGGAGCCGATGATAAAACAGAACGTTTTGCCTTCCATCTCGTAAAACTTTATCATGGCATTCTGGACTTCATTCTTGCCGTTCTGCCCCTGGATCTCTATGGGGACATACCACAACTCGCCTTCCTGATAAGGCTCCCCCTTGATAACAACTTCTTTGACCCACTGGCCGTTTTCCTTCATTGTTTTGATTTGTTCCCATATCAGAGGCGGATAGAGCCGGAAAAAAAGATCAAGCTTGCAGAGAGTTTCTATATCCAAATCGACCAGTGCCCGTCCGGTTTGCTTTGCAATTTCAAGGCAGGCCTCCTGCCGGGTCATTCCATCGGCAATCAAACCCGAATCGGGATCAACCATGCAGTCAACTTCCTCTTCGACAATAACAGCATCGTCGGGCAAATCGAATATGCCTTCCGGCGGCAGCTCGTTATAGCGTATCTCGGTGAGATTCTTTACGACAAGTGTCATTTTCATCATTTCCAAAGGGTTGTCGTCCCGTATCGTAGAGAAACTCAGCGGCAGTTTTGTTTCCGGATCCACGAGGAATTTCTGCTCTCTCTTCGAGGTTTTTATCAGGACAGCAATGATTTCTTTTCCCGTACTCGAATCAATCTCATTATCGATATTAATCGAATCCGATTTTTCCGCCTTCTTAACGATATCGTTAAAGAAACTGCCGAACTTGAAAATCCAATCCTTGCTCCTCTCGTCACGTAAAGCAAAATGGACTCTGTTTGTGCGTTTGTTCAGGCCGAAAACACCCGCGGGCGAGCATACCTTGCAAAGGTTGTGCCCCGCTCTGCCCAACCATACGTGGGTGGGTCTGTCCGGGTCGCCGTCATATTTCATCCAGCACTCGAATTGTCCCTGCATATAAAATTCCCCCGCCATATAAACCGTCTTAACTTCACGAATCGCATCGGCTGTCTGGTCCACTGCGTAGGCCGGAGTAACAGAATTATCCAGAAAGGATATTACCAGCAATACGGCAACTATTATTACCGCCGCAGCGGCAAATTTCGTTATTTTTTTATGCATTATAATTCTCCAAATTGATTTTTCTGTTGTGTAATCTTTCAGCGTTGAAAGGGCGCTTATCGCCCTTCCACAACGAACATCCATGCCGGCATCTATATTTTGACTAAACTGGGTAAGCAAGCTCTTTTCTTTTTCAAGTGACTGCAAATGCGCCCTGCATTGTTCACATTCGCTGATATGATGTTTGAGGGCATCAACTTTTTCCTGATTCAAAATTCCGAGGATATAGTCAGCCATCTGGTTCTGTATTTTTTCACATTGACTATCCATTTTCATCTCCTTGCACGGTCAATAGTCCGTGCAATTGTTTTATCGCGCCTCGCAGTTTCGAATATACCGCCGATGTTGACATATCAAGATTTTCCGCAACCTTTTGGACGCTTTGGCCGTCGAAGTAGTACATCACTAACGGCAGTCTTGCTTCCATCGGCAGCTTCTCTATCGCCCGCCGCAGGTTATCATTTTCGTTCGGCTTCTGTTCCGGCAGTTTTATCTTTTCCTCTAATATTTTCCTGCCGCGTTGTTTCCTGCGAACAAAATTTATACATAAGTTTCCGGCGATTTTTCCAATCCAGGCGCCGAACTGGGAATCGCCTCGAAGCTTCGATATTTCCTGATATCCTTTTAATACCACTTCCTGTGCAGCATCTTCGGCATCATGAACATTGCCGACGATCCCAAGGCAAATCAAAAAAATATGCTTGTAATATCTTTCCACAAGCGATGCGTAAGCACTTTTATCGCCCTCGTGAGAGGCGGCTACTAATTTTTCATCCGAATGATTTTCCAATAGAAGCTCCTGTATTCGATACTACTATAAAGACAAACAGTGGTAGCTGAATTTACAAAAAAATAGGATTATTTTCAATTTTTGAGTTCAATTGTGTGAAAAAAGCAAAAAAGGCCGAGTTTCAAAGCTCGGCCTGTTAACTGTCTTAAACATCCTGCTATTATTATCATGGCTCAACTGAACCGGGCACATATTCCTGTGCTGGAATCAAGCTGTCTATTAGATCATGCAACTCCTGTTCGCTGAGAGGCCCATTGACAGCAAGGACTAAGTAACTCCCAGCAGGTGATCGAAGGATATACCCGACGCGATTATTGTGAGGCTCGAATCCCGAACTTTTAAGTGCCAACTCAGTCCACCACATCTCGGTTGTTTTATCGTTTTGATGCAGCACCTTAAAGCCATTGTCCGATTCGTACATCCAGGGTATTGTTTCTCCAAGCTCCTGGAGTTTGCCAAATGCGGTGGTAAAATATCTGTTGAAGGTTTCTCCCAGATTAAGCACAACGTCACGGCTGTCTTTCGCACTATATGTTACACAAAACATACGGGCCGGCGCGCTTGCCTCATCCGGCAAATCGTAGATAAGACATTTGTTGGTCCATGAAGGGATTTTCGCAAAAATATAAACGGGATACGTAGCACGCTGAACCATCTGCCCTACAGTCACAGTATCAGCCCCTTCGCCGGTATCCACATCAACTGCGGTTTGCTCCGCAACACTCGCTTTTATCTCGGCCATATTCCATGAAAGCTCCGGGTTATCAACCGTCTCGGTAACAGTGCGGCGATGTAAACGGGTTGTCTCGCCTTCAAAAACACATTCAACTTCATCGATGATTTCTGTATCAGAATCGACCTTGAACAAAAAGTAAGAATCTGTTTTTCCCCATGCATCTGTAAAACCGAGTTTGTACGTACGGACCGGCGTTCCATCTTCGAGCCTTTCAGAAGTGACTTCCTTAATCGGCGGATAATGTTTTCCGGGCACTGTTGCCTTGATACCAGCGGCAATTCCCAGAAAATCGGCGGGATTCTCCGGTATCCTAAATTCCTCAGTTTCGGCCTGTTGTTCGATTTTGAGTGAGCCTGACGGCTCTTTACCGGCAATATAAACAAACCGGCCGTCGTAAGAATTGGCAAACAGAACATTATCACCTGTCTTTAATACACGTGCAAAACACCCTGTGACAGGGTCATACCAGGATATATCCGATATAGTGATTGTTGTATCCGTGCTCCTGGCGACCTCAAGCTTGTGCTCCCGGAGTTGTCCATCCGCATCGAGCGAATAAACAGGCAGCCATTGATAAGACAGCCAGCTTTTGATAAATGCCACATTCTTTTCCTGTGTTGCATCGGCCTCTAACTCATCGAGAAGAGCACCCGCATCGGATTGCGATTGTGGGTACATAATTATCTCATTAACAATGTGAACAATCCCTTCCTGACCAATAAAAAGTGTTTTCTCAGCGGCAGAGGCGCGGGCCAACAAAGTGAACGAAGATATATGCCCGGTCGTATTCGAATACAACCAACCGAACAGAACTACGACAATCAGCACGGCAGCCGTCGCGATTAGTTTTGTTATTCTCGAACTCATAATTTTTCTCCAGATACTTAAAGAGGTTTTTTTCTGCCGAATTAAGCAGGCATGAAGATTTTGTTCGAGCTTATCACGATGGGCATAATCGGGAGTATCATCGAACTCGATTCCATGCAGAAAATCTTCAAATTCTTTTTCGTCAGATTTCATTTCTTCATACCTCCCGCCTGGAAAGCTTCCTTTCGGCACCTAATTTCTTTCGCAGTTTGGCCAATGCCCGTGAGAGCTGGCTGCGAACCGTGCCGGGGCTGCTTCCAAGCACTTCGGCAATTTCTGTTAGTTTCAAATTTTCAAAAAAACGCAGTGTGATGATAGTTTGATACCTGGGTTTTAATGTTAACATTGCCTGCTTTAATACCGCCAGCTTCGCAGAAGATTCTTCACGATTACCGTTTTGGATATTCGATCGTTCATGGAAAATGCTCAGAGCCGTTTTCTGCCTGGTGGATTTTCTCATCTGATCGTTAACATAGTTGGTCGAGATTGTATAGAGCCAGTTGCGAAACTGCCTTTCATCGCCCCTAAAATCGTGGAACTTCTCAACAACTTTTAGAAAAACCTGCGAGGTTATATCCTCGGCTATGTGTCTGTCAAAGAGCCTGTGAACACAATACTTAAAAACGGCGTCGTAGTGTCTGCGATACAGCAATGCAAACGCGTTATAACTCGTTTGTGCCTGTATAATTAAATCGTTGCTCTCAAGTTCCCGACCGAAACTATCCACGATAATACAGCTCCTAATTTTGCAGGTATCAGTTATCATCACTATTATAAATGCGCGGGATTGAAAAACGCGGCAAAAAATTAAAATTATGTTAATGCATTCTTTTCTGATTCATTCTCGTTCAGCCTTGACAGATATTCCTTACGCAAGTATTTTGAGGCGAATTCTTTTTGATTTTTGGATTGTAATTTTGATATTTCATTTTTGCTTTTTTATATGAGTCGATTGTACGGTCTGATATTCGATGTTGACGGCGTAATCGCAGATACCGAGCCGGTTAACGCCCGGGTCACTATAAAGGTTTTTGAGGACATGTTCGGCTTAAAGGGCGTCAGGCCGGAGGATTTTGCCGAAGGAATCGGCAAAGGTGCGGAAAAATTCGTCAAGGCTGCCGCCGATGTGCATGGCCTGCAGTTGACAGACGAACAGATAAAAGCCGCCGCTTTGTTGCGTGAACAATACTTAATCGAAGCAATAAGGAACGAATCTCTACCGGCTTGTGCCGGCGTGCTGGAAATAATAGATGCCGCATTGGACAGGAAAGATTTTCGTTTAGCTATCGCCACGTCAGCGTCTCTCGAATTGTCACGTGCCATTCTGGAATCCGCGAAGGTACCCTATCAAAAAATGGTTTATGTCACCGGCAGTGAAATTACACGCAAAAAGCCCGATCCGCAGCTCTTTCTTACCGCTGCAAGTCGTATGGGCATTCCGTCCGCTGATTGCGTTGTTTTTGAAGATGCCCCCAGCGGCGTCCGGGCTGCAAAAGCCGCCGGTGCAAAATGTATCGCAGTAACGAATTCCACAACCGCAGAAAATCTCAAACAAGCCGATTTAATATGCGAGAGCCTCGAACAAATCAACCTCGATACTATCCGAAAACTCATCGAAACATAATTTTAATAACAACTATTACACCTCGGATAAATCTATAATCCACGGTTTTATAATCTGATTTTCAATTATGTCACCTGTCAGATTTATCCATTTTTTGCAATTATCGAGAATAACGCTGTCACTTGTTGCAACTATCGAATCGGTTTTTATCAGTTCGGTATCCGGGCTTAACACAAGCTGAATATCCCAGTTCCAGTTTTTCTGTTCTGCCAATTCACCGATGAGTTTTTTTAGCCTGCCGCTATTGGAAACCGGGCTGTCTAAAAGCCAAAGGGCTTTTTCCACTCCGACTTCCTCAAGAAAATCACCGAGAAGCTCAACTGCCGGAATTGTCTCGGTGACTTTGCGATATGTGCCGTGAATGCTTGCCAGATCTCTGAAACTGCCGTCCCGTCCTTTTAATATAACCGCCCCGCTCATCGCCGCTTCAATCGTTATCAGCAGATTGTAACCGTCTATCGCCGGCGACCGGCCTTTGATATGATCAATCTCAACGCGATTTTTCCGCCGCAATTCGAGCTGCCGGTCCGAACAGGCGCTGCGCATAACGGCCAGCCTTTGCCTTTTTGTCAGCGAAAATCTGTCCCCGACCAGTTGCAAAGCGCTTTTTTCGGCATAGCCCTTCGTTAGCAGCAGCGAAAAATCCGCCGTCGCCGAACGCAGATCGGGAATTTTTTCCGGAGCAAATAATTTCACATCCTCCGGATGCGGACCTCTATGTAAGCGTTTGTCCGGCATTGCCCGTTTCTCGCATTTTGTCGTGGGTATTGCACAATATAATAAGAAAAACAAATTGACTTAATTCTTTATTATATCTACTATTGAGAAAAATAAAAAACCTTATAGATGAAAAATATGCAATTTTAACTTTTTAATTTTGAACTTTTAGTTTCCTATGCCCAGTCATAATTTGGCAACTATAGAAATAGACGAACTCGAAATCATCGGCTACTCCGTCGCCGGCGAGGAGACCGTCGTGGCGATTCCGAAGCTGGACGTATGCTTCGATATCGGCAAAGCTCCCGATCAATTCATTTCCATAAATCACGTCCTGCTGACACACGGACACATGGACCATTCCGCCGGTTTCGCTTATTACCTTTCCCAGCGAAATTTCTGCGGCCAGTCCGCCGGGACAATTTTGACCCCCAAAAATCTACTGGCGCCCATGAGGCAAATTATCGACGCATGGTCCCGTCTGGACGGCAATCGAATCCCGGCCAAGCTCGTCGGCGTAACAGCGGGCGATGAATACCCGATAAAACCGAATCTTTTCGCGAGAGTATTCCCGACAAAACACTGCCGCGGCTCCGTCGGTTACAGCGTTATCGAAAAACGCAAAAAGCTCAAGCCGGAATATGCCGGTTTGACGGGCCGGCAAATCGTCGAATTGAAAAAGCAGGGTATAGAAATCGATAATCCCCTTGAGATTCCTATTGTCACCTATATCGGCGACACTCAATACGTCGATTATTCTCAACTAAATTACATCGTCGAAAGCAAAATATTGATTGCCGAATGCACGTTCTACGAAGACGAGCATACAACCAGAGCCGAGGCCGGCAAACACATGCATATCGATGAATTCGCGACGCTGCTGAGTAAACTGCAAAACGAGCATATAATCGTCACGCACACCACGCAGCGCACCTCAATGCGCGAGATACGCAGAATACTGAAAAACGCAATGCCTAAAGATAAGTACGACCGAATCACCCTGCTCATGGCAAAAGACGCAATATAACCGGTTCGAATACATTCGAACACCGCTTATCTTTTAGCTTGTCGTAATTTCGAGGGCCGTACCAGGATTACCCCCAATAACAAAACCAGCGGCAAAAATATCGACTGTATAAGTCCTTGAAAAACCTTAAACATTGACATTTGCCCGAGTTCCTGTGCGCTTAAAAGGCGAGCAGAGACAATCGAAGATAAGAATTTAGTTGTAAATGTCCCCAATACTATTGCAAAAACAATGATAAAGAGCACAATCTTACCACGAACACTATCGGCTATCTTGAAGAACGAATCGCCGCTTAATCTTTTTGTCCTGCTGATTCGATATACGACGAATATAATTATAACAAAGAATGTCACTTGTGACAATAAATCGATAACATTTAACGTATAACCTCTTAATCCGATAAATACGGCGAGAATCTGACATATACGCGAAACAACCTGCCCGATATATGTAACGATAAGCCAGCCAAAAACAACAATTCCTACACGGGAAAGTCTCTTTCGCCATAATATCGATGTATTTACCTTCGCATATTCCTCCGACAGGCTGTCCGAACGGCCGAGACGATGAGCGGCGACCATAAAAGCCTCTTCTTCAGTCAACTCCGACAATGTTAAAAGCTCAATTTCCTCACGCAGATGATTTTCCAGCTCGTCGATATCCGTTTTCTCGAAGCTCTGCTGCCCGGCAAGACCGCTTCGCCACGTTTTTATTTTTTCGTTCAGCTCAAACATACTTTTTTCTCCCATTTTTTCTCAAAACCGTTTTTTATCCATCCGATTCGAGCGATTCCATATCGATATTTTTTGTTTCCACGGCGCCTTCCAGACGATAACTGAATACACCCGGCTCGGGAAACTCTATAGCTTCCGGATGAGTGACATCGTTGTAATCGACCCAGAACGTATGATTTTTTCTCCAGTGTTTTTCCCCGCCGAGAGGAATTTTAATCATCCTGTAATCATTTACACGAACGGCAATCAAATTAAACCAGCTTTCAAAAACTACAATGTCACTATACTGTGACCAGTGTATTTTCTGAATGCTGTCAACGTCTTCGGCGAGCCGAGCTATTTCTTTTGAAATATTCCCTTGTTTTTCTCTTATATAGAGATAATGATTCGGCGGATCAATCGACGGCATATCTGCGACATAAGCCTCGAATTTGCCGTCGGGAGATACCTGCGACTGGACGATTCTGTGCCCAATAAAGGCCGCCCTTGCCCAGCCTCCCCACCAGGAAGTCGTAAGAATAATAGCCATCCCGATGAAAATATATATCGGAGACAGGATGAACGCCGGAATCAATGACTTAAGAACGAATCTCATTTTATTCCTGACTCGCTTGAGCAATTTCAGCCCCCATGACATACCAAACAAAGCGAATAACAGGAAGAAAGAGCACGAAAACGAGAATCTGCCTATTGTTTGAAGAGCGTTCCCAAAAGTGGCCCAGTGATGTGAGTTAGTCCAGCCGTGCAGCATCCAGCCGGTTGTTCCGAGCCATCCTATAATCCCGCAAAAGCCTATAAAAAGCAGCATCATAATAAAGCGGTCGCTGCGATAATTCCCGTCGGAATTCATAGATATCACCTCATTGTTAATAATTCCTATTAATCCGGAATCATTATTAACTTTCGAAAATTCTTCGCTTAAAACATTTATATCACCCAATTGAGCGGACGCGGCGTCGAAATCCTGTTCGGTAATTTTTCCATTCCGCGCAAGATGTTCCATCTCGTCGCGCAAATGATTTTCCAGCTCATCCATGTCGGCTCGCCTTATCCCGCCATTTTCCCGGAGCTTCCTGCGCCATTTTGCAATCGCATCATTCAGGTCAAACAAGGTCTCTTCTCCCATAATTTCTCCAAAATCGAATGGACCAGCATCCATTGATTTTTCTGCTGTTTTAGTATTTTTGTTCCCTCATCTTTAATCCGGTAGTACTTACGCTTTCTGCCCGAATCGGAAGTTCGCATATTCGATTCGATCAGGCCCTGCTGCTCAAGCCGATGCAGCACGGGATAAAGCATCCCATCGGACCACTGAATATTGTCGTTCGATAGCCGCCGGACTCGCTTAATTATAGCATAACCGTAACTTTCACCTTCGGCAAGAATTGAAAGAATCAAAGGTGTGGCAGAGGCGGCAACCAAATCTTTCGATAAAGCCACTTTAATTTCTCCTGAATATAATCACATTCAACTTTCGGAAATCCATATACATATAACTTCTATACATAATACTTCTATGTATATATGTCAATAAAAAAATCAGAAAAAAATAAAAACATCGACTGAAAGATAAACCTCCGGCAGTAAATCTTTCTCGCCTTCCGATACGTTACAAAACAACCTATTTACTTGTCATAAAAGAGCTTATGCCAAAAAGCAATACGCATTACACAGAATGCTGAACGAGAAAATTGGGTTCGTTTTGCAAAAAAAGTTCATAGGTGCATAAGTGCAAAGGCGCATAAACATATCGTGGCGTATATGAGTATATGTGTGTACTCATTTTCTTGATAAATATAGACTTACGATGCTCATAGATAAAATATCAACCCCTTGGGGGTAAAATATTAAAAGTCAAAAATCAAAATGACATATCAAAATTAAAAATTGTTCTCCTAAATACAGTGAACTCTTCTCAAAACCGATAGGCTTATTTTTGATTTTTACATTGTGGTTTTACATTTTGAATTGTGTTAGTGAACTATCCTTAGTTCGATAACTATCTTACACATTTCCGGCAAAAATTCAAGACAAATCTGCTGATTTTTTTGGTCCATTATGTTTAATTTCAGGGATTACTCGCATCGATATCGGCCGGGGATATTTGAATCTGCCCCTGTCCCAAAAGAGCACCCGTGGCTCGTGCCAGGTTTATCTGGGCGATTTCATAGTCGGCAAAAGCGTAAATCTTCCGCAACTGCGCATCGGCAAGCCCCGTCGCCGAGTACAGAACATTCGTACTCGTGCTTTTGCCGAGCTGGAACTGCGACTGCTCGACCCTGTAATCCCTGTAAGCGGCAGTAACGCCCTGCTCTGCGGCAAGAATCCTGCGCCAGCTACTCTCTAATCCGCTGACGGCCTCATAAACTTCCAGCCTGATAATTTGCCGATATTTGTCACGCGAAGAGATATCCTGCAATTTTTCAAGCTTCGCCTGCCGCAGCCGCGCTTTGGCCGAACGGTTACCTAAAGGTATGGAAGCTGAAATTCCTATCGAGTGGTCGTCGAACGAATTGCCGTGAAGATCTCCGAAAGCGTCCACCGGGCCTGAGTCCTGAGCACTTGCCGAGTACGTGTAGCTGAACGTAACATCCGGCAAAAGCGAATTGCGAGCCAGTTCAAGATTAAGCTCGTCAACGGTCAGACGCTGCTCCAGTTCCACCATTTCCATACGGTTGGCAAGTGCCTGCTCGACAAGCCGCTTTTCATCCAGCTCCAAACCCAGCGGATTCGGCTCGGTTTGCGTGAGAATTTCCACCGGAGCCTCCAACGGCAGATCCTGACGGTTGATTATCCGAAGAAGCTCGCGCTGATAACTCTGCACGGCGTTTTCGGCGTTAATCACGGATTCGAGCCGTCCGGCAAGACCCGCTTCGGCGCGGACGATTTCGATTTTCGCCGCCGAGCCGGCGGCAACTTTTTTCTTGGCCTGGTGGAACTGATCCTGAGCTAATTTATACTGCTCCCGGCGGACTTCAAGCTCCTTTCGAGCGGCATAAAAACGCCAGTAGGCGATGTCGGCATTTGCCAGCAGATTAATAGCCGCAAGTTTGGTTCTGGCGCTTGTTATATTCCATTGATGAGCCGCAATGCGAATATACTGCGTGTTGACACGTGTGCCGGCGCCCTTAAACAACGACTGGATGTAAGAGACGCTTGCTGAGGCCTGTGCAATACCCCCGGAAGAATAGTTATCACTAAACGGTAAATCCACCTGAAGCTCACCGCCGGTCGGCAAGGGCTTTTCAATTCCCACTTCGCCGCTCTGTGATCTCGAGACGGCTCCCGTTCCCACCGTTTCAGAACGCTGATAATTTGTCGAGCCGTAAACCGTCGAATCAAACACGGCTTTTTCCTGTTCGAGTGACTGTTGCGCAATTGCCGGGCTTAAAAGCTCAATCTTCAGGTTAAGATTATTCTCCAGAGCGGCCGCACGTACCTGCTCGATAGACAAAGACACCGTCTTTAACGGCTGATTCGGTTCGGCGGCTTCCTGGATAATCTTCTCGGTCGCCTGCTCGACCGTTACCGGCGGCAAAGTCGATTTATCGGCCAGTTTTATCGCATCAATCCTGTCGAGACCGGATTTCAGCGTCTGATCAGATATGTTGTCAGTTCGCCATGAACTGCAACCGGACACAATAATGATAACTGCGAATACTTTAACTATTCTTCGGCACACTAAAGATATACCCGAAAAATAGTTGTTAAATAGCTCTTTGTTCCTGCATTTTTTCATAATATACTCTCATTCATATCTAAGCGCCGCCATCGGATCGATTTTCGCCGCTCTTCTCGCCGGTATATAACATGCCAACAGGGAAACCACGCCAACGAAGCTTATTACGATGCTGTAAGATATCGGATCCGTGGGATTGGTGTTGTAGAGCAGGCTTCCCATCAAGCGACAAACGACCAGGGCGACGATAAGACCGACGGTTATTCCTAAACCGGTGAGTATTAATCCAGTGCCTATTATTGATTTAATAATATCAACGTGGCAGGCACCGAATGCCTTGCGGATTCCGATTTCGCGTGTGCGTTGCGTAATTGTGGAAGCAGTGACACCGTAGAGTCCCACAGTGATAAGTATCAACGCACCGCCGGCAAAAAGGTTTAGCACGAAGCTGCTCAGGCGGTATGTCGCCCGGGTATCATGGATAATTCCCTGCATGGGCTGTATATGGTTAATCGGTTGTTTGACATCAACAGCCCACACGGCACGTCGCATGGATTCCGCCAGTGTTAACGGATCGGTTTGTGTTCGGGCTATAAAGACGATCCTTTCCATGCAAGCCTGACGCAGGGGTCGATACATGTGGGGAAAAGTCTGCTCGTTGATGCGTGTGCCGGTCTGGTGATTGCCCACGACGCCAATAATTTCACAGGGTGCTCCAAGTGCGATACGCTGCCCGATCGGATCCTGATTCGGGAAGTAGCGCCGTACGAATTCCTCGTCCACAATGACAACATGGAGGTTACCAGCATCCGTCTCCTGGAAGAGACGTCCCTTAATAAGGGGCATGCCCAGCGTTGTAAAGTAGTCGGTACTGACCGTGCGGAATTCAGCGGCCATTGAGTCATCAGGTGACTGCGACGTCCGATCGAGTATCTGGAACCCGCGCATGAAATTAAAGTCTGATACGGGAATGATATTGGTGGCCGCAACATGCGAGACACCGGGGATGTTTTGAAGCTGCGTTAAAACAGCCCGGCAAAAGTCGGCGCGTTGCCGATCCGTCTCGTAGGCCCGGCTTTGAGGAAGCGTTATCTGCAGGGTCATCAGGTTTACCGGATTGAAACCTGGAGAACTCAGGCGCAACTGGATAAGACTCTTTACCAGCAGGCCGGCACCCACGAGAAGAACAACGGCCAGAGCGATCTGGGCAGTGACCAGGACATGGGCCAGGTGTCGACCATGGCGGCTCCGGCTGGATCCACGTGCCTTTGTTCGCAGGCTCTGCAGGGGACTTGTCTGTGAGGTTTTCCATGCAGGTAGTAATCCGAAACAGAGCGTGACAATAATCGACAGACCCAGTGTAAAGAATAAGATCCCGGGATTGATAGTGATGCGAGGTATACCGGCCATGCCTCCGGAGGATGTGATTAAATTCATCCCCCGACGCATTAGCCCCATACTCCCGGTTGCTCCCACAAATCCTATCAAACCCGAAACCAGGGATATCAACAGACTCTCGATAAGTACCAGGCGACTAAGCTGCCAACGTCCGGCGCCTATGGCCGAACGAACAGCCATTTCCTGGGAGCGACGATCCATACGCGACAAAAATAGATTAGCGATGTTAGTGCTGGCAACAAGCAGGAGCAATACGGCGGCCGCCATCATTGTCACGACAGTGCCTTGAACTTTGCCGAAGAGCAATTCCTGCAAAGGAATCAGCAATACCGTGAAGTCTTTATTCGATTCCGGATATTGAGCCTCCAGACGAGCCGCGATGGTTTTCATCTCTGCCGTTGCCGCCTGGAGTGTGACAGTGGGATGTAACCGGCCAAATACCTGTAAGGCGTGACGAGAACGCGACTCCGACGGAGACGATGTAAGAGGAATATAAAACTGGGCAGAGAATCCCTGACGGTAATCCATATCTGGGTGCGCAATGCCTACGACATTGTAAACCCGGTTATCAAGAGTGACGTCTTGCCCTAAAATGTCCGGATCCTGACTAAAGGCCTGTTGCCAGAGCGCGTGACTAAGTATCACCACTTGCGATTGTTCGGCCGATATCTCTTCCGGTAAAAAGGATCGTCCCAGAACAGGTTGTTTACGGAACACCTCAAAGAGATTGTCGGTAATGGCCCAACCTGTCAGCGCCAACGGTTCGTCTCGACCCGTCAGGTTCATGGTTCTATACCCCTGGGCTGCTAATGTCTCAAATACTGTATTCTGGGCAACGAAGTCTTGATAGTCAGGAAACGAACAGTTCAGCCTGGGAAAGTGACTGTGACGAGGATTCCGGCTCTTGCTCCATATCGAGACAAGGCGGTCGCTTCGATCGAAAGGCAAAGACCAGTCGCGAATACCGTCCCAGGCACTGAAGAATGCCGTGCATGCCGCAATCCCCAAACTAAGGACCAGTATAGTACAAATTGTGAAGCAGGGACTCATGTAGAGTTGTCTGATACCGTATTTGATATCCTGTAATAAGGTTCCCATGATTTAGCTTACCTTTCCCACAAGCTGTTCGGGAGTGATTTCTCCGTCCATCCAACCGTCTTTTAGCCTTATGATTCTTCTGCCGTAAGCGGCGTATTTGTCATTGTGGGTTACCTGAATTATGGTTGTGCCTTCTTTGTTAAGCTTCTTGAACAATTCCATAATCTCCTGGCCCTGCGATGAGTGGAGGTTACCCGTAGGCTCATCGGCAAGAATCAGCTTTGGGCCGGCCACTACGGCACGGGCAATAGCCACAAGCTGCTGCTGGCCACCGGAGAGTTGGTTGGGGTAAAGGTCCTTTTTGCCGACAATCCCGAATCTGTCAAGCGTATCGCAGACAATCGCCGCACGTTCCGAGGCCCTGACGTTGCGATACGACAAAGGCGTATCAAGATTCTCATAGACCGTCAGGCTGTCAAGCAGGTTGAAGGCTTGGAACACGAAACCGACATACTGCCGGTTCAAAGCCATACGCTGTTTCGGCTTTAATTCATGCACGGCGTTTTCGTTGAGATAATATTCGCCCTCCCAGTCGTGGTCGAGCATACCGAGGATATTGAGCAACGTGGATTTGCCCGCAGCCGACGGCCCCATGATAGTGACAAATTCACCTTCATCTATTTCAAGATTGATTTGCTGCAACACGTACAAAAATCCCGCTTTTGTATTGTAACGCTTTTGAATGTTTTTAAGTTTAATCATGAAAAAATGCTCCAAAAAATTCATATTAATAATTACTTATCGTTGATAATTCATCATTCATAGCGCAATGCTTCCATCGGATCGATTTTCGCCGCACGCCGGGCCGGAATCCACGCCGCCAATGCGGCAACCAATACTACCAGGAATATCGAAAGAATAATCGTCATGGGATCATTGTTATTAACGCCAAAGAGTACGCTACGTAACAAACGTGTAAAAACGAGTGATATCGGTACTCCGACAACTAATCCAAAACCTGCCAGCCAAAGTGCACTGCGAATAACAGGCCAGGCAACGTCTTTCGGACGGGCGCCAAGGGCCATTCGCACGCCGATCTCAACGGTGCGGCGGGTAACCATGAAAGCAAGCAGGCCGTATAATCCGATGCAGGATAATAAAATACCGAGCAAAGCCAGGCCGCTGCCCAGATAGGTAAAAAGCCGTTCAGGAATTATCGAAGTCTTAAAAAGCTGTAACTGAGTTGAAACCTGTTCCAACGGAATGGTGCGATCAAGCTCAAAAACTATCTTACGAACAGCCGGCACTAAAGCCAATGGATCGCCCGCCGTACGGATTTCAAAGTACATTGCCCCCGGATTGGCCTGTCTGTGCGAAAAATACAGCGTAGGCTCTATCTTTTTCTGTACACGGTCGTACTTGGCATCGCCGCACACGCCTACAATCTGATAATTTCTGCCGCTTACGCTTATCGATTGATTCAGGGGGTCTTCCTTTGGAAAACAGGTCTGCATTAAAGCCTCATTAATAATCACAACTCCCGGCCGGGATTGAGTATCGGTCTTTTCAAAGCGGCGCCCGCTCAACAACGGGATATCCATCGTCTGAAAAAAAGCCTCGCTGACATCGAGCGTATTGGCATAGACGTTCTTGCTGTTCTCAGACGAACGACCGGGAACGGAAAAAGAGATACCCGAAACCGTTCCCCCCAGCAGGCTGTTGCCGGAAAGCGCAACACTTCCGACGCCGGGAAGCCCGGCGATTTTATCTTCGAGATGGTCGTAGAAACGAACGGAATTTGCATCACGATATCCCGCCTGAGAAGGATTGACGCCAAAAATCAGTATTTTATCCGTTCTGAATCCGAGATCGACACGATATAAATTTATAAGCGTTTGTATCAACAGGCCGGTACCCACTATAAGCAGAACCGCCAGGCTCACCTGTGCGGCAACCAATAGCTTGCCAAGTCGCTGGCCGGGTACACCCAATGCCCTTTGTCCCTTAAGTCCGGAACATAAATCGATACGGGTAATCCGCAGAGCCGGGAGCAGGCCGAATAACAATGATGTCACTACCGCCGCACCAATGGTAAACAGTAAAACATTGAGGTCAATTCTCACATCAATATGAAATTTATCCAGGGTATCGGGTATAAAGCCTAATACCAGAGCCTTGATCCAAATAGCCAAAAGCAAACCCATCCCCGCTCCGGCAAAAGACAAAACCAGACTCTCGGTGAGCAACTGGCGTACAAGCCGTCCACGCCCGGCGCCCATCGCCGCACGTACGGTTAATTCCTGCCGGCGAGCGGCCCCTCGCGCCAGGAGCAATCCGGCAAGATTTGCACATGCGATTAAAAGCACCAATCCAACCGCCGCCATCAATAAAAATAAGCCCTGTGCCATTTGTTTTCTGATAGGCAGAAGCCCCCGGCTGCCGTCTTCCAGAACAATATGCGGATTGTCCATCCTCGTCCCCTGCCCCGGCGCAGAGAGGATTTGCAGAAAGAGAGCTTCCATTGCCGTACGGATTTTAGATTCGTCTGCTCCGGGCTCCAGGCGAACCATGATATTAGCCCACCAATGATCCCTCGCGTCAATACGATAGGAAGGAGATAATACCGGCTGGGCGGACATCGGCACATAAATGCTCGCAAAGTCGCCGACTTCGGGGCTGCAATAAGATTCCGGCAAAACCCCGACAATGGTAAAAGATTGCTGATTTATTGTGATTATCTGCCCCAGAACCTCGTGGTTCAGATTATATTCTTTTTCCCACAAGCGATAGGTAATCACGGCGACAGGCCCTGCCTGTGAGGATTCATCGCCGGGACTGAGCGTTCGGCCGATTAAAGCATCGACTCCGTAGCCATCGAAAAAGTCTCCCGATACCATCATAACGTCCGCAGTGACGGCGTTTTTCGATCCTATTACCGTCATGCCGGGCAAACTGTAAAAAGCAAACACATCCGAGCATTCATCGAGATTTTCCTTAAAGTCACGATAAAGCGGATAAGGAAAAGAGCCTGATAAAACAGCTCCGTTATCTCCGTTCCGTGTGCTGCCCGACCAGTGGGAAAGCGACCAGTTTTGGCCGCTCCAGTTCACCACTCGCAACTGGTGCGGATTCGGCACTGGCAACGACCGCATCCAGACGGCGTTAAGCAGACTGAAAATCGCCGTATTTACACCTATGCCCAATGCCAGTGACACAACAGCTACGATTGTGAAGCCGGGATTCTTTCGCAATTGCCGAATCGCGTATTTAATGTCTTTCAAAATTGTAATCATTTATAATTCCTTCTACATTCTGTTTCCTAAGTTTCCTCGACTGCGCTCGGGACAAGCCTGTATTCTGTTTTCCTTATTCATATCTCAGCGCCTCCATCGGATCGACTCGTGTTGCGTGGATAGCAGGTATAAGAGACGCCAAACAGGTGGTTCCGCATATTATACCCAACCCGAGTAACAGCGACATCGGATTTAGAGGGCTGATATCATACAATAATGAACGCAGAATAAATGATAGTATCGCCGTGAGCGTCAATCCGATGATCAATCCGACAACCAGCAATTGACCTGCTTGTCGAACAACAAATCCGAGGATATGGCCACGTAATGCTCCCAGAGCCATACGTACGCCGATCTCACGTTTGCGCTGCATTAGGTTGTAAGAAAGTGTGCCGTATATCCCAACTACTGTAATAACTAAAGCAAGACCCATGAAAGCGTTAGTGGCAATCGTATAAAAACGACGGCCGCTGGTCGAGCTTTCCAAAGCCTGCTTCATGGTATGGATATCAACCAGAAGCAAATCAGGATCGATATTAGCCAGTTCTTGCCTGAGTAATGGAGCAAAGGCATTTGATTTTGCAGTGGTACGTATCACCAATGTACCCCTGTTCATGCCGCCGCTTTGGAGCGGGAAATATACCTGCGGCAGCGCAGGTACTTCCGGGCCCCATTGCCTGACATCTTCTACCACACCTACAACTTTTGCCTTGAAAAAAGGATCTGGGAAAGGAGGCTTAAACATTTTGCCGATGGGGTTCTGCTCAGGCCACAATGCCTTAACAAGGGCTCGATTTACGGCAACACCAATAAACTCACCTTCATTATCCATATTCTTCGGAGACCGCCCCTGTAAAAATGGAATCCCCATACTCACGAAATAATCCGGCGAAATATAACTTATCTCCGCAAGCGGCAGCGAACGATACATGGAAGGATCGACGGTCTTTTCGTTCTGGATGATTGGACAACTAAAACTTCCCTCAAGAGGAATATTTGTTCCGGCTGCAGTGTAGCTGACTCCGGGGATAGCGCCAATACGCTCGATTAACCGGTTCCAGAATTGCTCTCTCGCCTTGGTACTATTATAGCGCTCACCGCGGAGAATGATATTGGATGTCAATACTCGCTCCGAAACGAGTGTGGAGTTTGCATTAATAACATTAAGATAGCTCCTGGAAAGCAGTATCGAACAATTTGCAACAGCAAGCAATAAAGCAATTTGCCCAACCACCAGATACCTGAGAAATCTATACCTGATCCGCGAGCCGGCCTGCGACCTGCCACCCTGCTTAATCATCTCCGCAATGCTGCTTTTCACTACTGTGAAGGCAGGCAGCAAACCAAATAAAAAAGCCGTAAGCACCGATAGACCAACCGAAAACATCAGGACCATTCCATCTATATGCAGGCCGAGTTTCTGTGATTCGAGAACTGTTTCCGGCGGAATAAAGCTTCTGATGAATGTCAGGCCAAATACGGCGAAAACAATACCTGCAGCACTGCCCAAAAGAGCTAAAAGGAAACTTTCGGTAAATAAGAGTCTCATCATATCCGAACGCTGCGCACCGATAGCAAAACGCAAAGAGAATTCAGCCTGTCTTCCGGTCCCTTTGGCCAGCAGCATGCTGGCAACGTTGGCGCATGCAATCAGAAGTAACAACCCAACGGTTGCCAAAAGAAACCACATACTGGACCTAGTTTTGCGGGTAATCTCCTCGTGATGTGAACGCAGACAGAATGGCTTGGACCGGTTTGTGCCGGGATACTCAGCTGCGAGTTGTGAACCAATTGTCTTGATTTCAGCTTCAGCCTCTTCAAAGCTCACCTCTTCCTTTAGCCTCGCCATGCACAATAACCATTGATTGCCTCGATTCTTTGACCTCAGCGTACGAGGTCGCCAAATCTCATAATTGCGGCCCTCTTGTCGAGATGTATAGAATTCAAAATTAGCCGGCATAACTCCTATAATTGTAGTCTCTTGTTTGTTAAGATGGATAGTCTTTCCTATAACATCCTGATCACAAGCGAAAAGCCTTTTCCACAGCCCATAACTGATAATCGCTACAGGTGTAGACTCAAAATCATCCTCGTCGGTCTTGTCGAAAAACCGCCCGAGTACCGGCCGCAGACCAAATATACGCAATAAGCCGGTAGTAGTACGGACCGCATGCACAGATTCCGGTTTGTCTCCTCCAAGATCAACACTCTCGAGAGTATAAGCTGCAACATTTGAAAATGATTGATTTCGCTCTTTAATATCAAGGAAGTCGGCTTCTGAGAGCGGCCCCTCGCCATTTTTGGAAATGTTTGACCAAACATGAACAATTCGGTCCGCATCCGGGTACGGAAACGGATTAAAAATCCACGCCTTGAAAACACTAAAGACAGTTGTAGTGGCCCCAATACCAAGTCCGAGTGTCAGTACGGCCACAACGGTAAAACCGGGATTTCTTCTCAGTTGGCGAAAAGCGTATTTTATATCGTTAATTAAATTACTCATTTATCGTTCTTCCTGAATTCTGTA
Organism: Sedimentisphaerales bacterium; assembly: GCA_016933295.1. Classification (GTDB taxonomy): domain Bacteria; phylum Planctomycetota; class Phycisphaerae; order Sedimentisphaerales; family Anaerobacaceae; genus JAFGPS01. Next base: position 38,679 of record JAFGBG010000260.1, read on the forward strand.
TTCTGTTTTCTGTCTCACTCATATCTCAGCGCTTCCATCGGATCGATTTTTGCCGCTCGCAGGGCGGGAATCAGTCCGGACAGGAGGGAAGTAAGTACCAATACGGAAATCGTAACTACAATGCTGACTGGGTCAACCGCGCTGACATTATAGAACATCGATTGCATGAGGCGGGCCAGAACCAATCCCATGATGATTCCAAGTCCTAATCCGATCAACATGAGTCTGCCTCCCTCACAAAAGACCATTAGGATAATTTCCCTTCGTGTGGCCCCCAAGGTCATGCGGATGCCGATCTCCGGAGTGCGTGAGGCGACCATATAGCCCTTGATGGCGTAGATACCCAGGGCCGCCAGAAACAGGGCAATGCCCCCAAAACAGATGGCCAAGCGCGCCCCCAAACCTGAGAGCAGGACCTCTTCGGTTTGGCGGGAACGATCCAGCAGACTGCTCACGGAAGTCACAGGGATTTGCGCATCTATGTTAAACATCTCCTGTGATAATGTGCCAAGCAAGGCCTGCTGGCCTTTTCGCGTCATATTGCAGGTTCTTACGTGGATAAATCTGGGTCTCGATTCTTCATGAGTAACGACATACAAGGTGGGTTCCGTTTTTGCGGTATTGCCTGACGCCAGGTCTGCCACAATACCAACCACCCGATGGGGGCTTATTCTATCAATGTACTTGTCCGGCCCCCACTGAATATATCTGTCAAGGGCATTACCGTCCGGGCGGAGGATACGCGCCAATGTCTCATTGATAACAACCACCTTTTCCGTGTCGGCCTGAGAATCCAGTTCGTTGAATGGGCGTCCCTGTAATAGAGGGATCCCCAGGGTCTCGAAGTAGTCCACGCCCACGTTATATTGTAAGGATCCCTGAGTGAGTTTGATCCGGGGTGTTTTTTGCTCGCTGCTCGGCGCAAATTCAGACACTGGACCGCTATTCCACTTTGTCTGCGTAAAATGACTGCTCAGCGAGAAGGCCACGGATTCTACCCCAGGCAGAGCCAGAAAACGTTCCTTAATGGTCTGATAGACCTGACGTGTGTGCTGGAGATCGTAACCGGAAGTCGAAAGATCGACCTGCATCAACAGCTTGCCATCAAAGTCAAAATTCGAGTTGGCATACAAGGCGTTGAAAGCACTGCGGGTAAACAAGGCCGCGCCCATAACAAGCACGAATGACAGGGCCGTTTGTACCACTACGGACAGTCCCCTCGGGGCCCACTGCTTCCGGTTTGACGACCTGTTAGCATCCCGCCCGGATTCTTTGAGATCTGTGACTACATCACGTCGGGAAAGTCGCAAGGCGGGTTTAAGCCCAAACAGAAGTGTCGCCACAATACAAAAACCCAGGCTTCCCGATAGCACACGGACATCCAGCAGTGAACGAGAGACATTGATCGGAAAAAATTGGGCTCCAATCCACTCATGCACGGTACGCAATCCGACGGAGGCCAGAATATACCCAAAAACCCCGCCCACCAAAGACAAAAGCAGGCACTCTATGAGCAGTTGTTGGACAATTCGGAACCGTCCACCCCCCAGAGACAAGCGAATGGCTATCTCACGCTGGCGTGACGCACCCTGCACGACCATCATGCCGGCCAGGTTCAAGCAGGCAATCACCAGGACCACGCCAGAAACAGACATCAGACAGACAGTCAATACCGAAGCGGATGATCGTTGCTGTTGCTCGAAATACGGTATCAGATTCATGCGTCCCGGCCGCAACAGTTTGAGCTGCCCGGTCCCGCTCCACCATTGTGGATAATTCGCTCTGAGTCCTGGCACTGCGGCCTGCACCTGCGCCTGAGCGGCAGCCAGATCCAGTTGAGGCTTGAGTCGGCCCACAGGGATCACATTGGGATACGGCTCCGGACCTCGGCCTTCTCTCCACCTTGATGGCATGAACAGAGCATACTTACCTAACGGCAGCCAGAAATCAGTCCCAAACATGGTCACCCCGGTAAATCCTTTGGGGGCCACCCCCACGATCCTAAACGCAATGTCATTGAGCAGGATTTGTGATCCTACCACGTCAGATTTTTCAAAGTGCTTTTTCCATGCCTCATAACTCAAAACAACCACAGGCTCGGCCGTGTACTGTTCCTCTTCCGGCAAGAACCAACGCCCCTGAGCCGGGACACTGCCTAACACGGAAAAATAATTGGACGATACACAATAGGCAGGAGTCGTTCCGGCGAATCCTGCACGATCGGTTCGCGTGAACGTCACATCCACCGTCATCACGCTGACCGCCGCCAAGTCCGTGAACACGGGATTATTTTCACGCAACGCTTGATAAGGGGCATAATTAAAGAAGAAATCTACATTCTCCGCCTCACATATCGCCAATTCCTCGATCCGGTCCACATGCAGGGGTCGCAAGAAAAGTATGTTAAGCAGGCTGAACGTCGTGGTATTGGCGCCGATACCAATTGCCAGTGTTATAACAGCAACGACAAAAAAACCAGGTTTCTTACTGAGTTTGCGAAATCCATATCTAATGTCGGAGATTAAATTACTCATTTTACCTTCATTAATAATTCGATATTTTATATTTATCATTCATATCTCAGCGCCTCCATCGGATCGACTTTTGCCGCTCTTCTGGCAGGAAGCCATACCGCTGCGAGCGAGACAAAAATAAGTAGAACAATCGCTCCGGCTATAGAAAGCGGATCATAAGGCTCTATGCCGAAAATATAGCTTTTGATAAACCGCGATGCCACCAGTACCAAAGGAATTCCTATTAACGTTCCAATGAGGACCAGTGATATTGCGCTGCGTAGTACAGAAAAACCTATGTCGAAGGATTGTGCACCGAGAGCCATACGAATGCCTATTTCACCGGTTCTTTGCGTTGTATAATACGACATAAGTCCGAACAAGCCTATACACGACAATAACACCGCCAGTAAAGCAAGAGACATCGCCAGCACTGCGAAGCACCTTTCGTTCGCAATGGATTCGTTGAGCTGAGTTGTCATGGTTTTAATATCACTCATAGGGACATTTGCATTACTGTCGGCCAGAATTTTACGTATAGCAGGAACCAGAAATAATGGCTCGGAAGCCGTGTGCACTTGATAAGTGAGGTGCCCGCCGCCGGCATGTTGGCGACAGGGAAAGAACACAGTGGATTCCATCGGCATTTTGAGGTCGTAGTACTTAGTATCGCCACACACACCAACAATGCGGTAATCACTTCCGCGAATATGCAGGATTTTTCCAATTGGGCTCTCTCCGACGAAGGCGCTTTGCGCAAGTTTTCGATTAATTATCATAACCTTATCCGAACCGGGATGATCGGCCGCGTCGAAGTCACGGCCGGCCAGTAGCGGAATACCCATAGTGGACAGGAACGAATTGCTGATATCGAGCAATAGAATGTGGTGTCTATCCGACCGATTCGGCAAGTCAATCGTGGTCTCATTCCTCCCACGATCAAGCAGTTGTAAGTTGGAATTCGCAACGTCCAGAACACCCGGTAAGGCGGCGATCGAAGAGCGTACCTGTTCATGGAAATTTGCCTTTTGTTGATTTTCCATATCCGACTTGCTCGAATCCAAACTGAACACAAGGATATTTTTAGTATTAAAACCTGTCTCTACCTGATAAAGATTTATTAGTGTCCGTATGAAAAGAGCGGCCCCCGCCAACAGCAGCAGAGCGAGTGCGGTTTGTATCGAGACCATACATCTGCCTAATCGCATGTGCGACAATGCTCTCGATGAATGTTCCTTAAGCGAAACTATCGGATTAACACGGCTGTAACGCCAGGCAGGCAACAGGCCGAACAACAACGCCGATCCGACACAAATGAAAATGGTGAATTCAAATACGGTTACATCCAGACTTAAATCAACGACAATCTGTGAAGGCCACAGCATTTTATAGAGAAATTGCTTTACCCACATGGCGAACAAGAGTCCACCGACCGTCCCCGCTAAAGCGATGAGCAGACTTTCAGTCAATCCCTGGCGTATCAGGTGTAATCGTCCCGCTCCTATGGCTGCGCGTACAGCTACTTCCTGTTGTCTGGCTGCCCCGCGCGCCAGCAACAATGAAGCTATGTTGACACATGCAGCTAAAAGTACTATTCCGGCCAATGGCATGAGTATAAACAGCGAGTTAACCATTTTTGTTTTGGTCGGTACCAGAGGTCCCGAAAGACCTCCGCTGCCGTCAGTCAATAAAATACGCATTTCTCCCGAAGATGCTCCGGGTTCAACCTGGGCAAGAAGAGTCTGAAGTGAATTTTGCAGTTCAGATTCACTAATGCCAGGTTGAATTCGGGCCATCACCTGTACCCACCAGCGATCATTAGATTCGATTGCGCACAAACCTTCCACGGCAGGCTGAAATGCTATAGGTGTGTAGAAATCTATCCTCCGGCCGGTTTCCAGACCGGCGAAATTTTGTGGCATAACACCAATTATTGTAAAACTATTGTTGTTTATAACTATAGTTTCTCCAATTATATCAGGATTCTTGTTGAAATGGCGTTGCCAGGCAGAATAAGAAATTACTGCGACTGGTCCTGCTGATGCTTTATCGTGTTGTGGCGTAATTGTTCCGCCAAGCATGGCTTCTATACCAAGACCACTGAAAAAATTCCCGGAAACCATAAAGCCGTCAGCAGTAAATGACTGATCATGGTAAAGAATAGTGGGATGGTGCTCTAAAAATGCGAATACATTTCCAAGATTAGTGCTGTCATCCCGAAGTTTACAATATGTCGGATAGGTAAAGGTATTCGATATTTGCTGTCCGTCAGGTGTACTTGTACAACGTCCGGAGAAAATAGGTGGTGACAAGCTGCCGATCCAATTTATCATGCGTAATTGCTGTGGGTCTTTTATCGGCAGCGACTTAAGTATCAGAGAATTGTACAAACTGAATACCGAAGTAATGGCTCCGATGGCCAGTGCCAGTGATATGACGGCTATTGACGTAAAACCGGGGTTTTTTCGCAACATACGAAAGGCATAACGAAAATCCTGAAGCAGCAATCCCATTACATCACCTCACTTTGAGTATATTCATCTTCCACGATACGTCCGTCGAACAGATGTATAGTCCGCTTGGCGTGAGCGGCATATCTCGGATCGTGCGTCACCATACATATGGTAGCACCGGATTTGTGAAGGTCGGAGAGCATCTCCATAACGATATCGCCGTTGGCCGAATCCAGGTTACCGGTCGGCTCATCGGCCAGCAGGATGGACGGCTCCGTTACAATAGCACGGGCGACGGCGACACGCTGCTGCTGGCCGCCGGACAATTGTGCCGGATAATGCTTCATACGATGCGCCATTGAGACTTTCTCCAGAGCGGTCTGAACGCGCTCTTTCCGTTGGGCCTTGGGCATCTTCTGATAAGTCAGCGGCAATTCGACGTTCTCATAGACCGTCAGATCGCCGATCAGGTTAAAGCTCTGAAAGATAAAACCGACCTCACGATTACGAATGCGCGCCCTCTGCGATGCAGACAGATCGGCAACGGGACTATCATTTAACTGATAGCTGCCTTCCGTCGGCGAATCGAGCAGACCCAAAATAGACAGCAGTGTGGATTTGCCGCAGCCCGAAGGCCCTGCTATCGCAACGTATTCACCTTTGCGAATCTTCAAATGTACACTGGAAAGAGCATGCGTCTCCACCTCCTCGGTGACAAAAACCTTGTGAAGATCTTCCACAAATATCAAAATTTCGTTCGATTTGTTCATATTAAAACTCCTGGTAACAAAAATCGCCGCTTTATTCGGCACAATAATATTTCAAGCACACAATGCTACTTATTTATTATTCCTGTCATAATTACGTTTTTTCTCATTCATATCTCAGCGCTTCCATGGGATCGATTTTTGCCGCACGCCGGGCCGGGATAAAACAGGCCAGGATAGATACGGCAATTATTAATAATGGCACAAGAATAAAGGTGAGAGGATCGATCGTATTTATTTCATATAAATAGCTGGAAAGAAAACGCGTCAGTCCGATTGCACCCGCGAGTCCTGTAATCAAACCGATAACCAATAATATCAGCCCCTGTTTAAGAATCAGGCTTAAAATATTCGTCTTCTTCGCTCCCAATGCCATTCGCACGCCGATCTCGCGTGTCCGCCGAGCCACGGCGTAGGACACAACGCCATAGATGCCGATCACTATAAGCAACAGAGCAATAGACGCAAAGACCGACAGAAACATCGTCGTAAATCGCTCCTGGCTGAGCCGTTTATTCATTTGCTCTTTGAAGGTGCCGGTGCTTTTGAGCGGTAAAGTCGAATCGATGTCCCTGAGTATAGACCGGGCCTGCTCGATGACGGCGCCGGCCTCAGAGGCTGTCCGAACGACAAAGTTCAAATCAGGACCGTTGAATTCCGTAAAAACATCGAATGGCAGAAACAAATGATTTGGTCTGTCAATCCTGACATTACCCTGAATCATATCAGCAGCAACACCAATAACACGGTACTGCCGCATACAAAATGTCAATTCTCTGCCAATTGGATCATTATCCGGCCAAAATGTTTTTGCCAGAGTTTCGTTAATCACCGCCACGCGTTCCTTCTTTTGGTACTCATCGGTTGATATATTACGTCCTCTGAGAATCGGTATTTGCAGCGTTCTGAAATAATCCGTGCCGACACTGTGATAGATCGCCCTGATTTGCTTTCCGTCAGGGGGCGTATATCCATCTACCGCTACAGGAGCCATACTGCCCCTCGGAGAACAGGGCATTGATGAATCCGTCGATGCGCTCTTTACATAAGGCAGGGCTGTCAGTCGTTCCAGGAAATCGCGGCTAAATTGATACCGCTGCTGTTCATTCATCCTCCTTACACTTACATTGAAGGTCAACAGGTTATCTCTGTTGAAGCCGGTATCGGCGGATGAGAGCCGCAACATACTTCGAATCATCAATCCCATTCCGATGGATAAAATCAGTGCTATGGCAATCTGGCCGGAAATCAGTATATTCGAGAACCTGGAATGGCGTATCGACAAGCTTCGTCGTTCCGTAAGAACATTCGTAAGGCGACATCTCTGCATGAGCCAGAAAGGAGTGACACCGAGAACTATTCCCACCAACAGGCAAAGTCCCAGACCGAAGAGAAGCTCTTTCAGCTCGATTCGAATCGAATCGGAAAAAGGCACAAAATCAGCGAGCTTTACCCTGAAAATCGTCATCATCCAGACAGTTATAAGCAAGCCTACGATGCCACCGGCCAGTGACAGCAGAATGCTTTCCGTCGTGAACTGACGAAACAGCCGCAGCTTATCGGCGCCGAGGATTCCGCGAATAGCCACTTCCTTATCTCTTGTCGATACCCTTGCAAGGCACAAATTGGCCACATTCGCACAAACAACCAGAAGGATGAATCCCACGACACCATAAAGAATCCATAAGGTAGTTCGTACCCCGCGAACAACGATATCACGCAGACCATATATTAATATTTCGCTATCACCCATCCCCAATTTCTCAATCAGTTGCTTGTGCCGCTCACCTAACAAAAGCAGGGCCTGTTCAATCGAAATACCCGCCTTAAGTCGTCCAACCGTAGTTAGCCAGCAATAGGTCCTATTGGTTCGTTGCTCGCCCGCAGGTACCAGAACAGTCCAGATTTGTGCATCATCGATGGTATCCGGATATGAAAAACCCGGTGGCAATACTCCAATGATAGTATAAACCTTGTCCTGCAAAACAACCGTGCTTCCCAAAGCTTCTTTGTCCTGTCCGAAGCGGCTTTTCCAGAAATCATAACTGATTACGGCTACAGGTTCCTTTGGCTGTTCATCGGCCTGCGTAAAGGTTCTGCCCATACAGGCAGATACTCCGAGTAATGAAAAGAAGTTTCCGCTAACCATCGCCCCGTTAATCTTGTTTGCACCCTGCTCCTCGATCATCTCGAATTCTGCCGGAGAAAAGGCGGCGAAATCCTCCAACACGGGATTCTGCTGCCTCCAATCCAGAAAATCCGGATATGAAAAACCAGTTATGAATCCAAACTTCCTGCTTTGTTGCCGAACGACGATCAGACGGTCCGCATTTTTAAACGGCAAAGGTCGCAGCAACACGGCATTAACCACACTGAAAATAGCAACATTTGCACTGATTCCAATCGCCAGTGTCAGTACGGCAACAAGCGTAAAACCTGGACTCTTCAATAATTGGCGAATACCATATTTAATATCGTTAATTAGAGTGCTCATTTTTAATGCCTTCAGTATTATGTCTTCTGTATTTTGTTTTTTTCTCACTCACTTCTCAGCGCCTCCATCGGGTCGATTTTCGACGCACGCCGGGCCGGGATAACGCAGGCCAGCAATGCGATGCCTGTCAATAACAACGCAACCGACATAAAAACAACAGGGTCGGTCGGGCTGATTTCGTACAGCAGGCCGCGCATAATTCGCGTTATTACAACGGCACATATCGCGCCCAAAACAACTCCTGCAACGGAAAGTTTAAGCCCCTGGAATAGCACCATCCGCAGAACCTGGTATGATTTTGCTCCTAATGCCAGACGGATACCGAATTCCCGTGTCCGCCCGCTAATTGTGTACGAGATCATCGCATAAAGACCGACGGCGGCAAGCAAAACTGCCGCGACAGCGAACAGGCCGACTAAAAAAGCTCGAAAACGCATGGGCGCCAGAGATTTACTGATCAGATGTTCAAGCAGGACGGTGGAATTCGGCAGTAAATCCGAATCGAGCATCCAGAGCCGCTCACGCATAGCGGCTGCCAGCGATTGCCCGCCCGTATCACTGCGGGCAACCAGGGTCATAAAGGGCCATGGATTCTGCCCAAAGGGAACGTAAACCTCCGGAACGATATCTGCATCCAGGCCCTTGTGTTTAACACTGCTAACAACACCCACGACCTCTCGTTCACGCATGTTGTCGTTTGCCAGCCCGATACGCTGCCCTGCGGCATTGGTCGTGCCCCAGAGCTTTCGCGCAAGGGTTTCATTGATAATGACGACCTGCGGCCCGTCTGCGTTGTCCCTGGCTGAAAAGGTCCTTCCATGGAGCAATTTTATCCCTATAGTCTTAAAATAATCGGGACTGACTGCATGGTATTGAGCGAAGTTTTGCTCGCCGACCAATGATGAACTATTGTACGCATTATATCCAAAGGTCATTACGTTCCCTGAAAACGGCGGATTGGTAACCAGAGCGGCATCAGCCACGCCGGGGATATTCTCCACACTCGACAACAACCGCTCAAAAAAGGCGGATTGTTGATGTGGTTCCGGGTATCGCGTCACAGGCAAAGAAACAGTCATGGTATGTATATTCTCAGGCACAAAACCCGGATTAACACTTTTCAGAGACCAGAAACTCCGCGCCATCAGGCCGGTGACAATTAGCAGTATTACAGAAAATGCCGTTTCAGTCACAACCAGGAGACAACGCAGACGCTCACGCCGAAAGGTTCCGGATATTTGCCTACCTTGATTTTTAAGATGCCGAGCCAAATTCAGCGACAAGACCCCACCTGCGGAAAGCGCTCCGCAAGCCAGAACCACAAGAACCGACAGGACGAGTCCGAATGAAAATGTCCGTATATTCATACCTGCCTGTGCAAGACGGGGAATATCCCACGGACTCATTTTCGTGACGAGGTCAACGCTCCGGTAGGCGATAAGAATACCCAAAATCCACCCAGACAGGGCCAATAAGAGATTCTCAATAAGTAAGTGACGCAGTAAACACGAACGCGTCGCCCCCAAAGCCTGCTGTATTGCCAGTTCCTGCTGCCTGTCTGTAATGCGTGTGATTAACAGATTGGTAATGTTCGCGCAGGCGGTTAGCAGCAGCAGTCCTGCGCCACCCAGCAGTACCAGAAGGGAAGGACGAACCGATGAAACCATCTGGTCATGCAGGCCGATTATGCGGACTCCCCAGCCTCGATTGACTGGATCTTTCTTCGCAATTTGTGCCGCAACCATGTTCATCTTAACCTGAGCCTGTTCCATGGTCACTTCTTCTCTCAATCTGGCCAGTACGTGCAAATGCCGGGCACCACGCATGCCGGGTAACTGCTGCTCCGACCCAAATACCAACGGTACCCAAAGCTGCGTGCCTTCGTTAAGGATAAAATCATCAGGCATGACACCGACCAGTGTAAACGATTCATCGTTCAGTTTTACGGTTTGACCGATTATATCATTATCGCCGCCGAACCGCGATTGCCAGAGTCTATAACCGATCAGCACAACAGGATTTGTGCCTTCAATCATATCCTCGGCACAAAAAGCACGCCCAAGTTCCGGTGTTACACCGGCCAATTTGAAATAGCCGTCCGTAACGGCCAGCCCTTTACAGCGTTGCGGCCTTTCCCCGCCGGTCAGGATAAACGAATTCACCGTAAATGCGGCAATCTCATCAAAGATATCCGCTTGTTCCCTCCAGTCCAGGAAGTTTGGCGGCGAGACCCACATGCGGTCCTGCCCTTTCTCCGGATTGCTTTCCCAAACACCCACCAGACGCTCGGCGAAAGGCATCGGTAACGGCTCCCACAGAATTTTATGAACAACGCTGAAAATCGAAGTTGCAGCCCCGATACCCAATCCAAATACCAAAACAACTATAAGTGTAAATCCCGGACTCCTTCGCAACCGACGAAAAGCGTATTTGATGTCATTGAGTAAAATACTCATTTTTTCCTTCATCTGTTAATTAATGACAAAGATATTTTCATTTATTACTTTTGGCCTTTTGAATGGCGTCTTTTGCCGCATTTAATGCGTCATCGGCTTTTACAGATATCTCCGGAACCACACCTGTCCCCTGCCAGTCGGTTTTGGTTTTGACATGAGCCAGTCTGCTGACAGGCAGAACCAACACTATGTCGCGACCAATGCCGATTGTATCCGTGCCATGGGCCGCACCGGCCGAGGTCTCACCGATAATTTTTGCCCTGCCGATTTTTTGCAGGCCGTATGCGAACATCTCGCCCGTGGAAAAGGTCTCGGAACTCATCAGGATATAAACAGGGATATTCGGCATACGTTTACCGGGAATATCCGTGCGCGTTCGGAACTCAGCGACCTTCTCATTCTCACGATTAAAGGACGTATAAAGCGGCTGCGACGCCTCAGCCTCCAATAAGTAGCTGGCCAGATACATCATGACCTCGGGATCGCCGCCTCTAATACATTGACGTAAGTCAAGAATCATTGCCGTGCATCCCTGAAAGGATTGCATGGCCTTGTCGATCACCTGATAGACCTTGGGTGCTATCTCGGGAGAGTAGAACTCAAGGACGCCCATAAAGCCGATATTACCTTCCTGAACCTGGGACGGTAATCCGTAGCTAATCATTTCGAGGATGCTTTTCTTTAGTTTATCATCCAGTTTGGTCCCATCAGCAATCTTGAACGTGAGAGCGGGGTGTATCCAATCAGTACCGGCCCCCGACGGATTCTTCAACTTTAATTGCTTGTCACCGGTTGCTTCAAGCATGTCCGTAATCAGGGCACTGATCAACGTAGCCCTGGTCTCAAGAGCATCGTACGTTTTTTTATCTTTTTTTTGCGCGATGGCCTGGGCCGCTTTTCGACCAAGATTCGGATCAACATACTGATTCGCCAGTTGGTCAACGACATTATCGATTATTTCACTGCGTTCTGTTGCTGTGATATCCTGTGCCGAGGCAGAACAGAAACCAATCGATATAAATAAAACAATGATAATGGCCACTTGTTTTTTCATTTTATTCTCCTAACGGATCAAACCATAAAATTATCAATTTCCATAATTTTCTACTCGTAATGCAATGTTTCTATCGGATTGGTTTTGGCCGCACGGTAAGCCGGTATAAAGCAAGCCAACATTGAAACGATGGTAATGATTATCGGAGCCAGAACGAAGGTCACTGGGTCGGTGGTACTGATTTCGTACAAATAACCGGCCAAAAACCGCGTCAGACAGATCGAACCGACGATGCCGATGACCAAACCGATGACCAGCAACAGCAGGCCGTGTTTTAATACCATTGCCAGAATGCTTGTCTTTTGCGCGCCCAATGCCATGCGAATACCGATTTCTCGTGTTTGCCGGGCTACCGCATAAGATACTACGCCGTAGATTCCGATGATAATCAGTATCAGCGCAATGGAAGCAAAGACCGTCAAAAATGCAGTAGTGAATCGCTCCTGACTGATATATTTGTCCATCTGGGCTTTGAAAGTTGTGACATCGTAGAGTGGCAATGTCGAATCTATGTCTTTGAGTATAGACCGAGCCTGCTCGATAACAGGACCAGGCTCGGAGTCTGCTCGAACAACAACATTTACATTAGAACCACCATAAAATCCGGCAAAAATATTAAGTATCGGATACCTGTCAAATGGGAAAAACAAATGGGTAGGCTTGTTCGTCTTAATATTGCCCTGAACCATATCAGCGGCAACACCAATCACCCTGTTCTTCTGCCCGCAAAAACTCAGCTCTCTTCCGATTGGGTCCTGTTCCGGCCAAAACAAACGGGCCAGGCTTTCGTTTATAACCACTACCGCTTCGGTTTTCTGACACTCCTGAGGCGAAATACCGCGTCCCTTCAGGATAGGTATCTGAAGTGTCCTGAAGTAATCTTCGCTAACGCTATGATAAATGGCACTAATAGGCTTTTCATCAGGAGATGTATATCCATCAGTGGTGACATAGGAGGCGACCCCGTCGGTTAAACAAGGCACAGATGAATCTGTCGATACGCTTTTGACATAAGGCAGGGCACTCAGCCGTTCCTGTATTTCCCGGCTGAGCTGATATCGCTGCGTTCCATCTTTTTCATTTGTTCCGATCTTAAACGTCACCAGGTTTTCCCGATTAAATCCGACATCGGCTGAGGAAAGACACAGCATACTGCGAATCATTAAAACCATACCGCTGGATAAAACCAGTGCCATGGCAATCTGGGCGGCAATCAGCATGTTGGAGAGCCGGGCGCGGCCTCCCGATGAACCTCGTGATTCCGTCAGGACGTTTGCCGGGCGAAACCTCTGCATATGCCAGTAGGAGGTAACGCCGAGAAATATCCCTACCAATAAGGAAACGCCTAAACCAAAGAGAAGCTCCTGCGGATCGATATGTATTGAATTCGCCATAGGGACAATGCCGTTAATCTTGACTTTGAAGACGGCTATCGTCCAGATTGTTATCATCGAGCCCGCGATACCCCCTACCAATGACAGCAGAATACTTTCCGTTGTAAACTGGCGAAGCAGACGCAGTTTATTAGCGCCGAGAGCACTGCGGACAGCCATTTCCTTATTTCTCGACGAAGCCCTTGCAAGACATAAGTTAACTACATTCGCGCACACAATCAAAAGGATTAAACCCACAATCGCTGAAAGCACCCATAAGGTTGTTCGTACACTGCTTACTACCGTATCGCGCAGGCCGACCATCGATATTTCACTATCACCTGACCCGGATGCTTGAGCCATTTGTTTGTGCTTTTCTTTCATCAACAACTGTGCCTGCTCTATTGAGAGACCTGCCTTGAGACGCCCCGCTGTTCGAAGCCAATAAAAGCTTCTATTAGTCAGCTGGTTCCCAGTAGGATTCAGCAGGGTCCATATCTGCGCTTTCCCAAGAGATTCGGGATAATGGAAACCGCGGGGTAATACCCCAATGATCGTATAGACTTTATCGTCTAACGTGATCGTTCTACCTAAAATCTCTTTGTCCCGCCCAAAGCGGCTTTTCCAGATATCATAGCTTATAACAGCAATAGGTTCGGTATTTCCCCGTTCGTCCGCCCTGGTAAAAGTTCTCCCCAGACAGGCAGATACCTTGAGCATGGGAAAGAATTCGCCGCTGACTTCCGCACCATTAATCTTGCTGGCGCCGTCATGCTCAACCAGCTCGAAAAGGGCCGCAGTATAAGCCGTAAAATCCTCAAATACCTGATTTTGTTCTCTCCAGTCCAAAAATTCAGGATACGAAAAATTTATTGCCTTCACCTGCTGGACAACCACCAGGCGGTCTGAATTTTCAAACGGCAGCGGCCGCAATAGAACTGCATTGACCACGCTGAACATAGTAATGTTCGCACTTATTCCTATCGCCAGCGTCAGTACGGCAACAATCGTAAAACCGGGATTCTTTCGCAGCTGCCGGAAAGCATACTTTAAGTCATTAAAAAAAGTGCTCATTTACGATTCCTTCTGTATTCTGTGTTCCCTCGACTGCGCTCGGGACAAGCCTGTATTCTGTTTTTTATCTTACTCATATCTCAGCGCCTCCATCGGATCGATCTTGGTCGCTCTGCGGGCAGGTATATAGCAGGCTAGCAAGGTGACAACCACCAACAACAACGGAACCACGGCAAAGGTCACCGGATCAAGGGGTTTCACCCGGTAAAGCAAGAACTCTATAACCCGGGTAACTGCCAATGCCCCCAAGATACCGATGGCAATACCTATACCGGCCAGCAGGCACCCTTTCTTAAGAATCAAACCAAGTACATTGCCGCGTTGAGCGCCCAGAGCGATGCGGATACCGATCTCCTGCTGACGCAAATTCACTGCATAAGCCATCACGCCATACACACCCAGCGAGGCCAGTAACAAAGCTGTCACGGAGAAAAATCCGTTGAGCATCAGTGAAAACCGCTCACGCCAAATTGTATCATCAATGCGTCTCTGCAAGGTCCGTACATCTAGAATCGAAACCGTTTTGTCCAGGTTTGCTACAAGTTCTCTGATGGCTCTGACCTGACTCAGAGGTTCAACATCAGTTCTTACTGTAAATATCGCCGCCCAGGGTGGAAACTGTGCATGCAGGATCGATATTTCCGGCTCAATGTCTTCCTGAATCGTCTGCTGCTTGGAATCGGCAATAATTCCGACAATTTCACAATAAGAGGGACTATCATCTATCCCTACATCGGGAGCAATGCGTGTTCCCAACGGGTTCTGGTCAGGCCAGAATCGGCGCGCCATGGTTTCATTAATAACAGCCTTACCCTCTGCTAGCTGAACATCACGCTCATTAAATAAACGTCCCTTCACAAGTTTGATACCGACAGACTTGAAATAATCTGAAGACACCAACTTAGCAAGCGCAACAGTAGGTACATCTGGTTGAGTTTGCAGGCCGTCTTTTATGGAAAATTCACAAGGCCACCTTGATGTAGTAAAGGACAAAAGACTGGTTGATCCGACTGTACGCACTCCCGGGAGAGCTTGCAGTTCAGATTCCATACGATTTAGGAACTCACTGCGTGCTCGATTCTCCTGGAACTGCTCACGCGGAAACCAAACTTGAAAGGTCAGAACGTTCTCCGGCTTCATACCAAGATCGGTTCGCATCAATGAAACAAAACTTCGCCCAAGTAAACCCGCTCCCACCAATAGCACCAGGGCCATGGCAATCTGGATCACTACCAGGGCATCCTGAAGGACTCGATAACGGGAACTCGTGGATCGTCCCGCACTGTTCTGAAGTACAGGCAGGACTTCGCAACCCAGCAAGCGAATCGCCGGCGCCAAACTAAACAGCACGCAGGACAGCAAACAGGCCAAAGCCGTAAAAGCCAG